>DODI01000380.1:0-2224 GCA_003509045.1 Planctomycetota bacterium
AGGTAGAGCCTCATTTTCGAGCCATCGCTCATGGCCGCGACGTGATACCACCTCCCTTTCTCCACCGGCTCCCGGCTGGCAAGAGTACGCACCTTGCCGCCGGAGTCGATGGCGACGATGGCTATGCGGTTGTCCTCGCGCAGCTCGAGCTGCAGCGGCGCGCTGGCCGCCTCCGTCGGCTTGCCGTCCTCGCCGACGATCGTCTGCCTGCGCCCGAGCTCGACCGGGCGGATCGACGCCTCCACCGTCCACTGGCCGAATGAAAAGGTGTTGATGACATTCATGTGCGTGCGGGAACGTCCGGGGTCGGTGTAGAGGTCGCGCGTGGCGCCTTTCCCTGAGATGGAGTCATCCAGGGCTCCCCGGTTCTTCAGCTCCAGCCCGGGAACGGTTCCGGCGGGCACCTCGGCTCCGCCGCGCGGCGCGTTGCCGGCGGCGTAGGCGTAGAGATGGTTTCGCTGCCCCGAAACATCGCGCACCGCGATGGAGTCGCGCTTCTTGCGGTCGTGCGGCACCAGCTTGCCCGCCGCGGTGTCTTCGAAGCGCCAGTAGGCGACGGTGTAGGCCCGCGAGCGCTCGGCATCGCTCAGCTCCCGAAGCGGAGCGTAGAGCGCCTGGTGCGCCCTCGCGAGCTTCTCCGCGTCGAACTTGAGCACCTCGCGGTCGTAGCTCATCAGACCGTTGACCTCGACCTCGACATCGGTGGTCTGGGTATAGATCGCGGCGCTCAGGCAGGACTCGACCATCGGGCGCAGCCTCCTGATGAGACCGAGGTAGTTCTTCTGCAGGTCGGCGCGGTTCTTGAAGCTTCGATAGCCCCAGTTCTTCTCGTTCTGCCAGGTGTGTCCCTTGAGCGGCAGACCAAGTCCACCGTACTCGCCGAGCACCGCGGCGCGCGCGCTCTCCGCCGGAGGCCTCCGCGGCCCCGGATACTCGTGGATGTCATGGACGTGGCCGACACCGAAGTCATTGCCGCCGCTGGCTGAGATAACGAGGCGGCCGGGATCTTTCTCTTCGATGCGGCGGGTCACGCGGGCGGTATCGAACTGCCCCCAGGCCTCGTTGAAAGGAACCCAGGCAACGATGGAGACCTGGTTGCGGTGGGAATCGATGAGCGCGTCAAGCTCGCGGTCAAATTGAGTCTTTTCTTTCTCATCGCGGCGAAGCTCGGTGCCATCGAGCGGCCAGCGCGCGTTGACGCCGCCGTTGGGCATGTCCTGCCAGACCAGCAGCCCCATGCGGTCGCAGTGGTGATACCAGCGCAGGGGCTCGACCTTGACGTGCTTGCGGACCATGTTGAAGCCGAGCTTCTTCGTGACCTCGAGGTCGTAGCGCAGTGCCTCATCTGATGGCGCCGTGTAGAGTCCATCGGGCCACCAGCCCTGGTCGAGGGGGCCAAACTGGAAGAGAGGCTCGCCGTTGAGCAGGATCCGCGGAATTCCGTTACGGTCCTTTCCGAGCGCGACCTTGCGCATGCCGAAGTAGCTCTCTACCCGGTCTACGGTCTTCCCTCCTGAGACAAGCTCGACCTCGAGATCGTAGAGCTTCGGATTGCTCGGCCCCCAGAGCTCGAATTCTTTCAGCGCCAGCTCGATGACGCTCCCTGCAGCACCTTCGCCGCTGATGCCGAGGTCGGGAATATTCACCCTGGCCTTCACGCTGTCCGCCCCGAAGGTCTTGACCTTCACCTTCAGTCGCCTGCCATCGACGTCAGGAACGATATGAAGGGATTCGATGGAGGTCATCGGAACCGCCTCGAGCCAGACGGTCTGCCAGATGCCCGTTACCGGGGTATACCAGATCCCCCCCGGCTTGCTGACCTGCTTGCCGCGCGGCTGGGAGCCCTCATCGCTGGGGTCCCAGACCGAGACCTCAAGCTGTTGGCTGTCGCCGCCGGGCGTGAGCAGGTCGGTCACGTCGAAGGTAAAGGGATCGTACCCGCCGCGATGGTTCCCGGCAGGCTTGCCGTTGACCCACACCTTCGCCTCCCAGTCGACCGCTCCGAAGTGCAGCAGGACCCGGCTGCCCTTCCAGTTCCCGGGCACCTCGAAGGTCCGCCGATACCAGACCCGCTTCTCCTTGCCGACCATCCTGCCGACGCCCGAGAGAGCTGATTCGACCGGAAAGGGGACGAGGATCTTTCCATCTGCCTGCTTCGGACTCTCCGCGGCCGCCGGACGGATCGCGTAGTCCCACAGCCCGTTCAGGTTGACCCAGTCGGGGC
>DODI01000380.1:2503-4666 GCA_003509045.1 Planctomycetota bacterium
CGGGGCGAATCGCGTAGTCCCACAATCCATTCAGGTTGACCCAGTCGGCCCGCGCCAGCTGCGGACGCGGGTACTCCTGGTGGACCTTCACGGGCGAAACGGTCTTCCCCCAGCGCGTCATCAGCTTCGCTCCGGCCGGCTTCCACTGGGCGTAAGCAGAGCTGACGCAGTACAGCAGCAGAAAAAGAGCCGCCAAAAAAGCAGGCGAGTGATTTCTATCGCGATTCATTTCATTTCCCCGGTTGCGCATCGCTCCTTCGCGGCGCGCTATGTGGTTTTCAGTCCCGGCCTCCGCTGAGCCGCTGGTTCAGCCAAAAACGAACCAATCGGGATTATACTCGAAAGGACCTCCCCCGACAGCGACTGGATGATGGCGCCCTGTTGAAGAAATCCTAGGGACTCTTCTCCTTCGGCCCGGGCTCGATCCGAACGAGGCTCTCATCTGCGAGAGAGCGCAGAATCGTCCTGCCATCCTTGCCGAGCTTGAAGACCCCGTAGCGGGCCTTCCCGTACGCTTCGCCCTGCCCTTCCTCGAAGAAGAAGGACTCGGAGCCGATGTTGATCCGCGAGGTGTCGGTCTGCCTGTAAAGAAGCAGGCGCTCTTTATCCCCAAGGGTCTCTCCCGGCCGCCAGATCCTCTCAAAGGATGCAACTCGCCGCTCATCCAGCCTGACAACGATCTTGCCGGCATCGGGGATCTCTATTTCCGCAGCTCCTCTGATCCTCTCAAACTCCTTGCGCAGGTTCCCCACAATCCTGTAGTTGAGCCGCATATAGTCGCCCTGCAGGAGTGAGCGCGGATCCACCGGGGCCAGCTCTAAATAGACCTCCTCGCCGGTCTCGATGAAGCGCTCGTTCCTGTAGATTCCGAAATTCAAGACGGCCAGGACGACAAGCCCCAGGGCCAGGGACAGCTTCATTCTCATGCGTCCGCCTCCTCACCCGCCCCACCGCGGAAGAAAAGAAACCGGCCCGCGAGCATGGCCAGGCCGCTGCCAACCAGCACGGCCGACTTCTCGGTGAGCGTCAGCTCCATGTCGTAATACCAGACAAAGAGGAAAATCGGCATCACCAGTCCCCCGGAAATCGTCAGCAGCCGGTCGTGGTGGCCGTAGCCGTAGACCAGCAGGCAGACCCCGAGCAGGATCCCTGGAGAGAAGAAGAAACCGCAGACGATGGTGCCCAGCATTGCCGCGAGCAGCCGGGGATTCCTGAAGGCCTGACGTCCCCCGGCGGCTCTCACCAGCAACGCGATCAGCCCCGCGGCCAGCAACAGGCCGAGCACCATCACGAATGGAAAACCCGATCTCTCTTCGAGCCTGGGGCCCTGCATGGTCAGCAGAAATACGTTTGCCGTCAGCCCCCCCACCAGGGCGTAGGCCATCGGCAGGAACTTACGGCCCACCCGCCCGCTGAGAAGATAGGCGGCGAGGGAGGCCTGCAGGGCGGCCAGCCCGCAGAGGCTCAAACCCATGGGGAGAATTTCCTCAAGATCTCCCCTGTTGAAAAACCCATTTTCGATCATCGCGGCTGTCAACGCACAGCAGACACCCAGGCAGGAGAGGAAGCGGTCGATCGTCAGCCGATAGACGAAATAGGTCGCGCCGGTGATCAGGCCCAGCCCGAAGAAAATTCCCCATTCATCGAAGGCTTTGGAGAACTCCAGCACGAAGAGGGTCTTGCCAACCGCCATCCAGGTGAAGGACAGCACCGTGAGAAACGTCTTCAGGAAGGAAGCATCACCCTCCTTCTGCGACCGCTTCCACAGTCCGAAAGCGGCGGCAATGAAGGCCAATCCCCAGACGAGAAAAGGTCCATCAGCTTCGTCGATGAGCTCACTTGCGAAAAGAAATCCGAGCAGGAAGAGCGAAGAGATGAAGGCGCCGAGGCCGATGAGAGCGCGCAGGTAGAGTGGAGGGTCATCGCGGGTGTGCAGCTTCCTGATGAACTCAGCAGCCTTCTCCCTGTCCTCGAGTTGCCCCTCGCTCTGCAGCCTGGCGAGGAGGCCCGGGATCGTATATTGAGCCTGATATTCAGACATCCTTCTCCCCCCCGGCTGCCTCGGTTTTTCCAGTCTCGGCCGCGGGCTCCTTGAGAACCTTCATAACGTGCCAACAGGCCCCGGCGAAAAGCCCGATGGTAACCATCGCCATAAAGAGCAGC
>DODI01000415.1:0-3910 GCA_003509045.1 Planctomycetota bacterium
GGGGTGGCGTCGAAGTCGATGGAGACGGTGAAGGTCGCATCCTTGCGGTCGACCTGGGCTATACCGCCGATGGTCCGGTTGTTATAGGTCGCCAGGCCGTTGTTGCCGTCGCTGAGGGCGTTGAGAACCTCGTCCGCCGCATCCGGCAGGGTCTCTACATCTACGGCTCGCACTGTGTTGAGCGTGAATATTGCAAGGCAGACGAAGGCCGCGGCCTTCCCTGAATTCCTCAGCGAGAAGCTGAAACGCGTAAACATTTTCCGACCCTTTCCGCTTCCAGATGATGGAAGACAGACTAAACTCCGCCTAAAGCTCAACCGACCCTGGTTGAAAGTGCCAGGCGGATAATTACCGATTTAATTTCGGATATCTGGGGCAGGCCCCAATATTTCCAAATTTCATGAGAGTCCACGGGTGGACTCGACGACCCAAGTCGATCGTTTATTCTTGCCCACTTGCGTATCGATGTCCAGCCCCAGACGCACACAACGGAAAAAAAATGAGTATTGTCAGGCAGGAGATCATGTCTTGAATTTCCCGGTTGACCGCGAGTCGGTTCTTTTCAGCCGATTTATTATTGTGAGAAGGGCCCGAGAGGTTCGGGCGAATTAAAAGGTGTGTTCTTGAGTGGGGCTGGCCTATACCTTATATTGCTCTTGCCTGTTCAAAGGCAGGCAGCTTGCCTGGGAAGCGGTTTGGCGGTCATTTTCCGGTTTCAGCCGGGAAGACAAGGCCCGGAAAAGCTTCTCAGTACATCATTTGGGTCTATACAAGTAGATGAGTCATTAGCTGCGCAGATGGATTAATGGGTCTGCGCGCGGGTAATTGAAAGGAATGTGAGTATGCGTCCATCTTCCAATGCGAAGAGCACGGCTTGTTTTTTGAAAGCTGGTTGTTTGTTGGCGGTTATTTTTGCTTTGACCGGTTCGCTTCGGGCGGAAGTGATCGCTGATTCATTGAATGACTGGTCGGCCCTCGGAGAGCAGGGAGAGCTGAACTGGTATAACGGGTACTATAACCTAACAACTGATTTTGACTTGAGTTACGAGCTCGATGACTTTATCGAATACGACCCTGAGCACTGGCGCGGCAATGGCTGGCGCCTGGCTCCCGGCGGCGCGCCCTGGACCTGGATTGCCCAGGAAGAATCCCACCCCAACGGAGCGAACAGCGCGCCCAACGAGGAGCATTGGACGATTCGCCGCTGGGTCTGCGACCGCGATGGCGAGTTCGCGGTAACCTGGCATCTGCGGGCCCAGAACCTGAACGGAGCTGGCACCACCGGCAAGCTGTTCATCAATGGTGAAGAGGTGGACACCGCCGCTGTGGGCGGAAATGATGGTGAAGGCGTCACGCGAACGGTCTGTTCCGAGCTGGGGCAGGGGGACATTGTCGACCTCGCGCTGACACCTGTCGGACCCTCCGGAGATGTCAACGATGGCGCGGACGGATCCTACACTCGGTTGACGATCGATGATGAAATCCCCGACGAGGATGGGGATGGCGTGAATGACTGCGAGGACAACTGTATCTCTGTCGCCAACGAGGATCAGCAGGATGATGATGGCGATGGCGTGGGTGATGCCTGCCAGCCGATCGCGGATTCATCCAGGGACTGGTCGCTCGATGGAGAGCAGGGTTTCAACAACTGGTACTACGGCTACTACAACCTGACCCTGGATGAGGATCCGGGGTACGAGGCGGATGATTTCATCGAGTTCGAAGATTTCGAGCACTGGAGAGGCGCCAACTGGCGTCTCGTTCCAAGCAACGCTCCCTGGACCACCATCGGCAACACCGCCGGCGCTGATTTTGTCCATCCCAACGGGATCAACAACGGCGAAGAGCACTGGGCTATCCGCCGCTGGGTGAGCGACCGCGAGGGCGACATGGGGCTGACCTGGAGTGTCCAGGCGCAGAATACCGGCGGCAACGGAACCACCGGGATCCTCTTCATCAACGGTGAAGAGGTTGACCGGGCCTCCATCGCCGGAAATGACGCGCGCGGCGTGGTGCGGGTTGTCTGCCGGACTCTCATCGAGGGAGATATCGTCGACCTGGCCCTGACCCCTGTCGGCCCGGGCGGCAACACCGGAGATGGCGCGGATGGTTCCTATAACCGTCTGAGTATCTCTCCATCCCAACCGCAAGCGGATGGAGACGGAGATGGCGTCATCGACTGCCTGGACAATTGCCCCGAGGTCGCTAACGAGACCCAGGCTGACACCGATGAGGATGGTATCGGTAACCTCTGCGATAACTGCCCGGCCGAGGCGAACCCGGACCAGGGTGATTGGAACGATAATGGCCGAGGAGACGCCTGCGAGGAGCCGCCCTACGCCGACTCGGTCGTCGACTGGTCGCCCGTGGGTGAGCAGGGCGTCAACAACTGGTATTACGGTTATTACAATCTCACCGCCGATGCCGATGGCGTCTTTGAGCAGGACGATTTTATCGAGTTTGATCCGAACGAGCACTGGCGCGGTAATATGTTCCGCCTGGCTCCGTCCAATTGCCCCTGGACCCTGCTCCAGCAGGAGGGTACCCATCCCAACGGTGTGAACAGCTGCCCCAACGAGGAGCATTGGTCGATCCGCCGCTGGGTGAGCGATCGAGACCAGATGGTCTCGCTCGTCTGGCATATTCGCGAGGTGAACCTCGGGGGAGCCGGGGTGAGCGGAATTCTCTTCCACAACGGAATCGAGATTGACCGGGTCGTCATCGCCGGCGGTGACGGGGTCGGAGCGACCCGGACCAAGGTGGTCGAGATCGTCGAGGGTGACGTGATCGACCTCGCCCTGACCCCCACGGGACCCAACGAGAACCGTCACGACGGCTCCGATGGCTCGGCCAACTGGCTGCGGGTTACTGGAGATCTTCCCGATACCGACGGGGATGGTTTCCACGATGGCATCGACAATTGTTCCGAGCTCAGCAACGGCGGGCAGGAAGATGCCGACGAAGATGACATCGGCGATGTCTGTGACAATTGTCCCGACAGCGCCAACACCGACCAGGCCGACCGCGACGGCAACGGCACCGGTGACGTCTGCGATGATTTCGATGGAGATGGCGTGCTCGACACCGAGGACAACTGCATCGAGGCGGCCAACGCCGACCAGGCCAACGAGGACGAGGACGACCTCGGCGACGCCTGCGACAACTGCCCATCGGTAACCAACGCCGACCAGGCCGATGGCGATCTCAACGGCGTCGGGGATGTCTGCGACGGCGAGGTCTACGCCGACTCGCGCGACGACTGGTCCGCCGAGGGAGAGCAGGGAGCCAACAACTGGTACAATGGCTACTACAACTTCACCCAGGATGGAGACCCCGGCTACGATCCGGACGATTTCATCGAGTTCGATGAGTTCGAGCACTGGCAGGGTACCGCCTGGCGTCTGGTGCCTTCGAACGCTCCCTGGACCTACATCGCCCAGGAGCTTGTCCACCCCAACGGCACCAACTCCGCTCCCAACGAGGAGCACTGGGCTATCCGCCGCTGGGTGAGCGATCTTTCCGAGGGAGTCAATATTACCTGGCACACCCGCGAGACCAACCTCAACGGCACCGGGGTCAGCGGCATGCTCTATCTCAATGGAGAGCTGCTTGATTCCGAGGTCATCGCCGGTGGCGATGGCGTCGGCGTGACCCGCACCATCGCGATTGAAATCTTCGAGGGAGATGTGGTCGACCTTGCGCTGAGCCCCACCGGTCCCAATGAGGACACGCACGACGGCTCCGACGGCTCTGCCAACTGGTTGCGGATCTCCCAGGACCTCGAGTGGGTCGGCGGACCGGACGAAGTCTGCGGCAACGGCGAAGATGATGATGGCGATGGGCTCGCCGACTGCGATGATTCCGACTGCGCGGCCGAGGAGGCCTGCCAGGTGGTCAAGGGACCGGTGTT
>DODI01000020.1:0-2747 GCA_003509045.1 Planctomycetota bacterium
GCCGCAGGGGCGGCTTTACCCTCATCGAGCTGCTTGTCGTTCTTGCCATCATCTCGCTCATGGCGGGCCTCAGTATCGGCGCCTTTCGCGAGGCCCGCCGCAACTACGGGCTCGCTGCCTCGGCTGGTGAGATCCAGTCGATCTTCCGCCGCGCCCGTAACCAGTCGATCGCCAACGGGACGGGTTCGTTTGTCGTCGTCGAGCCGAAGAATAGCTCGATCTGGGCGCAGAGCTTTGAGACCATGGGCGAGTGGAGTTTCGAGGGCGGTGGCGCCGAGGATGAGGGTATCGCCGGCTACGGCGGACCGCGGATGGTGGGCGGCGAATATATCGAAGGCCGCCTGGGGCAGGGAGTCAGTTTCCGCGGAGGCGGAGGCTATGTGGATTGCGGCTACCAGGCGTCCTTTGACCTGAGAACGGGGGTCGTGCTCGAGGCCTGGGTTCGCCACGACAGGAGGCGGGTCCTGCGCCAGGCCTTCAAGAGCGAGACAACTTCCGGGCGCAGGAGCCTGAGGGGGAAGTCAGCCGCCGGCGGCGGCGGGGGGCTGGCGCCCGCCTACTCCATCGTGGAGAAAAAAGACTCCTGGTTCCTCGGGATGACTCCAGAGGGCGCGCTGGAGGGACACATTGGGAATTTCCAGGTGATCACAGAAGATGACGTCGTGCCCTCGGGGCGCTGGGTGTTCGTTTCCCTGCGCTATGATGGGGTGTCACTGGTCCTCGCGTCCGATGGGGTCGAGCGCAGGAGTGATGTGCTCCAGGGGCTGGGACGGAAGCTCGGCGACCGGGCGGCGCCGGTCGTCCCTGCCTCGATTCCGCGCAATGAGAACCCTGTGATAATCTCTGCAAAGGACAACTCCTTCCCCGGGGATATCGACGAGGTCCGGCTTCGAGGCCGCAGCGAGAAGGCGACCTACAGCCATCCGCCATTCGAGAAGATGATCGGCTGGAAGAAGGTCATCCATTTTGACCGCTACGGCCATCTCGATCCGGTGTTTCATGAGAAGAACATAAGGATCGTACTTGTCGAAGTCAGCGATGACCATTTCGCGCGTCAGGAGGCGCTGGCTGAGAAGAAAAAATCCTCCCGAGCGCAGACGGATCGTTTCGAGCTGACCTTTCAGGAGTGGCTCGATACCTGGCCTCTGGATGAGATGCCGGACCTGGTCGAGGAAGAGGAAGAGCGTGATATCGAGGAGAGAGTCTATTCTCAAGCGAGGAAAAAGATCATCAAGATCGATACCCTGGGGGTTGTGAGTGTCCAATGAGAAGAGATGCAATATCCATGAATAGAGACGGAAATTCAGGCGTAGCCCTGGTGATGGTGTTGGCTGTTCTGGGAGCGCTGGCCATCGTTGGCGCGCCCTTCGTGGTCTCGATGATGCTGCATGACCGCGCGAGCCAGAGCTTCTCCGGAACCATCAAGGCGCGCCAGGCCGCCGAGAGCTTTCGCAACAGGGCTGTGGCGAGGCTGGAGGCGACCCAGGCGGCTGTCGAGTGGGAGGAAGAATACGACGAGCTGGAGGAAGAGCGCGAGCTGCAGCGGGCCGGCCGCCGCACCAGCCTGGTTGGCAGGCGGTCAGCCGCCGGCGGACGAACCGCACGGGGAAGCTCTCGCAGGCAGCTCTCCGGCGTGCGCGGCGGCGCGGCAGAGGGTGCGGCCGCGGCGGGCGGCGACAACTCCCCGTCGAGCTTTTCATCCCGCGGCCCGGCGAAGAAGGACTTTGACACCGCGGATGAGATAACAGTCAGCTTCCCCGAGACGATCAGCCTGCCTCGCGATGCTCCTGTGGACCCGAATGCCGAGAACCAGGGAGAGGTCAGCTTCAGGAATCCGCGCGGGATCATAGCCTCGGCGGAGGTGGTCGACGAGCAGGGCAAGATCAACATCAACACAGCGCCGCCGAACCTCATTGCCAACCTCTTCGGCGTCAGCCGTCTGAGGAGCGAGTTCAGTCCCAAGGACAAGGAGCTGAAGCTCGAGGACAGCGGCATGTTCCGCGGCGACACGGATGAGAAGACTCTCGATGGCGCCGTGGTGCTGGTGCATCCCGAGGGCAACACCCAGGCGCTCACCTACAATGTGAACAGGAAGAGAACGGGAGAGCTCGCAGGGCTCTTTCACGGCAGCTTCCTCTCCGGCGGGCAGGAGGTCGACTTCCCGGCCGGGAGTTTCGTCTACGACCTCAAGGGCTGGAAGATCGGCTTCCATCGCTTCTGGTCGGAGCGCTATGGCGGCTTTCACCCCGAGGAGCTGACCCGCTTCCGGGCCGTGGAGTCGATTCGCGAGATCGCCCACTGGCAGATCGCCTCGCTCTTCGTCGGTCGTTTCCGGGGCCAGGGGCTCGATATGGACCTGCTCAAGAAGAGCAATGTGGACACCAAGAACCTCGGTGACCTCGGCCTCGACCCGGCGATGTTCTCCGACGAGGGCTACAAGATGGAGGTCCGGGAAATCAAGGCCCTGCAGCGGGCCCGCCAGTCACTCAGCAAGCTTGGCTTCAAGAACCGCTTCCTGCAGGAGATCGAGGATCGGCGCGGACCCTATATGCTCCTCGACCTGGCCGCGAGGCTGCGCGGAGCCAGGAAAAACGAGGCCCGGAAAGTTCGTGAGGAAATCGAGGTGATGCTGGCCGAGGAAAAGAAGTCTCGCAAGGCTCTCAAGATCGATGGCAGCTATCTGAAGGGAGCCCTGGAACACATGGCCGAGGTCTACCAGACCTCCGGTATCGAGACGATCCTTCCGG
>DODI01000345.1:0-4382 GCA_003509045.1 Planctomycetota bacterium
CTCTTCAAAGAGCCAGCCATAGGTTCCCTCCCAGGCTGAGATCGTTGGCACGAAGGGGATGCCGTCAGGGTTTTCTTCGAGCAGTTCGATAGAATCCCGGATGCTGGCATTTCTGCCGTCAAAGACCCCGGCGAAGATCTCGCGCAGGCTCCCGAGGAATTCGTGATCTCCAAGGCGAGCGCTAGCGGCCACCGCGTCTTCGACCGCCCGTTCACCCGGCTCCCTGGCCTGCTCTCGAATAACGCGCGTCCTGAGGAATTCTTTGACGTCTTCGATATAGCCCTGCTCGTCGAGGACTCCGCAATCTCCGAGAAGGCGGTAGGTCATCCTGCGCAGGTCGGTTCCGGGCTCCTCGTCAACCCATTCCATCAGGGCCTCGATTGCCGGAACCCCGATTCGCAGCAGGGCAATTCCTGCCGCGTGGGACAGGCTCTCTTCTTCCTCCATCGCGAAGCTTCTCAGGAGAGTATGGATGGCAGTCTGGGAGCGGGCCTCGGCAAGGACGGCCACAATCCAGAGGACCGCCTGGTCTTCGCCGCAGCCTGCCTCGACAACGGTCTCGATGGTGTCGGCGAGTCGGCCCTGAAACTCGCCATCTTCCAGGCAGCGATCGACCAGCGAGCGGACCGCGCCCGCGAGTTCCTGCCGGTCCTCGGCCAGGAGCGAGAGCAGCTCGGGCTCATCCACAAGATCCTTGAATTCCGGAACGTCCAGGATTTCATCGAATTCGGAGTCGGACATGGGCTTGTTCGCGGACGGTGAAGGACTCAGCGCAAGTCGTCCTTATCCTCGAGGTCTTCAAGTTCGGAATCGATATCGTCGGGTACGCCGCCTTCTTCAGGTTCCTCCGCCGGCTCCTCTTCCTTCTCCCCGCCGCCGCTTACGCTGGTCTGGGCCCGGATGGATTCGATATAGGCGATGGCGTCTTTTCGGATTGCGTTGTCGCCGTAGAGCCTGGCGCCCTCGGCAACCCGGATGGCCTTCTGCGGCTCTCCCTCGCTCGCGAGGTCCTTGATCTCCATCTCGTCGTCTTCCCACTGCTTGATCATCGCCTTCTCCGCCTTGAAGTAGAGCTCGTCGATCTCGGTTTCCTTGGAGGCCTTGTACTCAATCTCGGCATCGCGGATCTTGTCCATGGCCGGGGCCCAGAGGCCCTGTTCGTAGAGCTTGTTGAAGGAGTTGACAAAGCTGTCGAAGTTCCCTTCCACGCCCAGCTCGGTTTCCTTGCGGGCAGCTCTCTCCTCCTCCGCCCTGGCGTGGACCTTCGCGTAGAGTACGGCAAGGAGGACGGCTCCGGGCTTATTGAAGGAGCTGGTTTCGAGCTGGCCCTCTAACGCTCCCTCGACCACCGACGGGCTGAGGCCCGAATTGAACCGATTGGTCTGCTTGGCGAGGTAGTCCTCGACTGATTTTCTCTGGGTCTCGTATTTCGTGCTCCAGGCCGTCTTGATTTCTCTCAGCTGGTCTGCGGCGGTTCGCTCATTTCTTTTCTGGACCAACTTGACCTGGTTCTTACTCTCTTTTTGAGACGTAAAGATGACAAGGATCGCGAGAACCAGACCTAGTCCTCCGCCGGCCATCATGAAGGGTTTGCTTTTCTTTCTTACGACGGAGTAACCCATCTGTTCATCTTCCTCGAAGGTGTCCTCGAAGATGTCGCCTTCGTCACCGCGATCAATCATCTTCCCGGAGAGACGGCTGCCTGACGCCGAAGCGAAGCGATCGGCGCCCCCCTTTTTCGAGCCAGGGGATGTAGTCTTGCTGAAGGAAAATGATTTTTTTGAGTCGCCGCCTGTTCTGGAGGTAGCAGCCCTCTCCCCAGGTTTCTTTTTGCTGAAGGATGGGGTTTTGCGGGCGGGCTTGGCGCCAATCTTTCCGGTCTTCTTTTCGGCTGACTTCTCCTTCTCCTTGGCTGACCCGGTTTTTGAAGACCGCCTGAACCCGGAGCTCGCTGGGGTCTTTCCTTTCTTCTTCTCGCCGTCGCTTTCCTCCGGAGGCTCCGGAGGCCCCTCTTCGTCTGCTGGCGCGGTCTTGGGTCTATCCTCTATTCCTATACAGATTTTCAGACGACGCAAGAGCTCGGGGACACTCTGGATGCGCTGCTCGGGATTCTTTCGCAAAAGCTCCTGGATGACCCTGCCCAGCTCTTCGCTTATTTTCGCCCCCCGATCGGCGGGGTCGGGAACGTCTTCGTTCAGGTGAGCCTTGAGGACCTCTTTTGAAGAGTCTCCGGAATAGGGTGCCGCGCCGGTGGCTATCTCGAATAGCGTACAGCCCAGCGAATAGAGGCTGGACCTGAAATCTCCGGCTTCGCCGCTGATCTCCTCCGGTGAGGCGTGGTGAGGGAAGCTGGCGACGATTGGAAGGCCAAGATCCGTCTCATCCGAGGGAGTCACGTCAATCTTGCCGTTGGGCGCGATCAAGATGCGACCGACATGCAGGACGGGCGCTCTGCTGCCCGTCTCGGATTCCGATTCCGATCCCATTACCTGGGCAAGCTGCCAGGCCATGCGTACCAGCTGCGGTCCTGGAAGCGATCCCTTGGTCTTGAGGTATTTATCCAGCCTGATCCCGGCATTTTCTGTCATTGTTGAACCGTTCCTGGGGATTTACGGGCAATCTTACAGAGGCCCGTGTGGGTGCCAACTCTAAGCTGAAGCCAGGTCGTCCTGGAGTCTTTTTCCGGAAAATTGACCCAATCCAGTCACCGGAAAACGCCTTTAAGCTCTATTTATGATACTACGACCTCTAGGATCACCGAAGTCATAAAAACGAGGCTGACAACGCCGTTAAGGGTAAAAAAGGCCAGATTGACCTTAGAGAGGTCTCCTGGCTTTACCAGGGATTGTTCATAAACCAGCAACCCGGCCACAAGGCCCACTCCAGCCCAGTAATAGAGCCCGAATTCAGCAATGCAGCCGACCGCTCCAAGCAGGGTGATAGCGAGCAAATGGAAGAGTTTTGACAGCGCCAGGGCCGGTCCAGGACCTACTTTTACCGGCAGGGAGTGGAGCCCTTCCTCTTGATCGAAGCCGTGATCCTGGCAGGCGTAGATCACGTCAAATCCGGCGGTCCAGAAGGCTACCGCCAGTCCCAGCAGTACTGGCAGGAGAGCGATTTCCGCTCGTACGGCGACCCAGGCACCCACGGGGGAGAGGCCCAGGGCGACTCCCAGTACAAGGTGTGACAGCGAGGTGAATCTCTTGGTGTAGGAATATCCCAGCAGGACCCCTAACGCGACAGGGCAGAGAGCGAGAGCGAGGGTGTTGATCCATGCGCAGCAGAGCCCGAAGAGACAGCAGGATCCGATGGCCGCGACAGCCATGAAAGAGGGCGAGAGGTCTCCCGCGGGAACGGCCCGGGAACTTGTCCTGGGATTCCTGGCATCGATACGGGCATCGATGAGACGGTTGAAGCTCATGGCCGCCGTGCGCGCAAAGACGCAGGCCGCGACAACCTTGCCGAGCAGCGGCCAGGCCAGGGAGTCCGTGCCGGCCATGAAGAAAGCTGAGAGGGCGAAGGGAAGGGCGAAGATGGAATGCGAGAACTTGATTGATTCGAGAAAGAGCCCGACTCGCCCCTGCTCTCGAGATTTCCCCGTATCGCTTTCAGCCTGTTCCTTCATGTCGCCTCATTCTCCTTCTCCCCAGCGATTGATCAGTTGGTTGTCAAGGTCAAGAGCATCGAGGATTCGGGAGACGATAAAGTCGACACTGTCTTCCAGTGTCTCCGGCTTCTGGTAGAAGGCGGGCGAGGGAGGCAGGATGACGGCTCCCGCCTTTGACAACCTGAGAAGGTTCTCGAGATGGATGGTAGACAGGGGAGTCTCGCGGGGAACGATGACCAGGCGCCTTCTCTCTTTGAGGCAGACATCCGCTCCTCGATGGATCACGTTGATCGAGACCCCGCTTGCTATCGATCCGACGGTTCCCATCGATGCTGGAACGACAACCATTCCCTGGAAGCGAAAGGTCCCGCTGCAAAACGGGGCTGTAAAGTCTTTCTCGGGGATGAGTTCGAGCAGGTGGCGATTCGTCTCTCCCCAGGGGTCTGCGCCGGCCTCGACCGGCAGCTCGGTCTTGATGACCAGCCTGGCGGCGGAACTCAGGGCGAGCAGGACAGGACGCTCGCTCTCCAAAAGGTGCTGGATGAGCTTCTGGGCATAGACGATGCCGGAGGCTCCTGTGACGCCGACGATGACCGGAAGCTTGCCGGTATGGTTGTCCGCGGTTTCTTTTTCAGTCATGCGTTTCGTTTTCGCCGGGGTTTTCAGCTCTTTCCGGAGCTTGCTTGTCATTCTCAGTTTTCATATTCCAGAGACGGGAAAGGTCAAAGGCGGCCGCTTCGTTTTCTCCGGACAGCAGGATGATTTCCGGGTCCGG
>DODI01000233.1:0-2934 GCA_003509045.1 Planctomycetota bacterium
CGCCACCTCGCCGGCCTCGGCCACCAGGTCATCGGCGACACGACCTACGGCAAGGGAAAGATCAATCGCTTCCTGAAAGAGGAGCACGGCCTGCCGCGCATGTTCCTGCACTGCGTCCGGCTTGGGTTCGAGCATCCCGGCAGCGGTGAACGTGTCGAGATCCGGGCGCCGCTGGCCGAAGACCTCCGGGCCTTCCTGTTGAATCTTCCCGGCTGCCCGTCTCAGCTTCTCGAAGAAGCCTAGGCGTCTTCTGAAGACTCGGCCTCTTCTGCTTCCTCCGACTCAGTCGTCGTAGCGGTCCCGTCCTCTTCCGCTTCTTCAACCTCGGCTTTACCGCTCTCAGCTTGACCGGCATCATCTACCGATGCCTCCCCGGCAGGCTGAACCTCCTGCGAACCCGAGGCGCTTTTCTTCTCCTGCAGGAAGGCGGCAATCAGGACGACGATCGTCACCACGCTGAAGAAGATCACGACTCCGCCCGGCCACATGGTCAGGCCATCTCGAACGGCCACGCTGGCAAATCGTCCAAGTAGAGCGATGCTCACCACGAGGCCCACAATCAAACCCGGCAGGTTTTTTTCACCCCAGAGCCAGCGCGAATAAAGAAGCAGGGCACCGGAGATAACCGCGGCAATGAGAGATGCCGCCGAGCCCGCCATCATCCCCTGGATCCCGCCAACAACCACCAATAGGGCAAATACCAATAAGACCTTTTTCGCAAGCTTCACAGGCTGAACTCCTTCAGGATGATTTCCCAAGCATTTGGATTAGAAGATAGGCAAAGACCACCGCGCTGATGACCAGCAGCATCCCCGAGGGCATGAGCTTGCGGGTCTTGGAGACGCGGCGGAAGAAGACCACCGAGAGAAGAGCGCTGGCTCCCACGGCGATCCACGGTTGACCGATGATATAGGACACCACCAGGACAGCGAAGCTCGCAACCCCCGCGGCCAGGGACGGCTTGGAACCAGACTTCTTGAAACCCATCCAGCCGCCAAGGCCCATGAAGAGGGCGTAAGCAAGAATAACCAGCTCTATCTGCGATGGTGGAAAATTCATGAGCCTCCTATCGAGCCTTGCACCGGACCAGACGCTTGCAGGACCGGCGCAGCGGGTTTAGATTGCCCGCTACTTTAAATTCAAAGATGGAAAAAAAATGACTTGGTTGCCTTACGCGGCCATGGCGGCGGGGCTGATGGTTCTGCTCTTCATGGGTATTGGATATCTCTGGGTCAAGATCGATAAGGATGACCCGCCAGCTGATGACAATTGAAGGCGGCCGCGTTGTCAAGACCCTGACCGCCGGTTGATCACTTCGCGCCGAGCTTCCCGGTAGGATTCTCGTACCAGAAAACCCCCAGGTTGTCCCTCTCCTCGCAGGTGATGAGGTCGAGGTCGCCGTCACCGTCGAGATCGCGCAGCTCGATTCGGTCGAACTTGACGCCGGCGGGGCCGCTGAGCCCGCGCGGGATCCACCTCTTTCCGGCACGGCGGAGGTAGAACACTCCCGACTTGCCGCCCGAGGCGCTCTCGCAGCTGACCGCCAGCTCCGCGGCGCCATCCCCATCGAGATCTCCCGCGCGCACGGCCTTCGCCCGGCCGAAGCGATCGAGAGGGTACTCGATCAGCTCCTCCCTCCAGGGCTTGCGGGGATCGCCGCCGGGATAGAGCAGGATGACCCGGTTGGGCTTGGCGGTCACGGCGGCCTCCTTGCGGCCGTCACCATCGAGATCGTAGAGGCTCACGAAGAGCACCTCCCTGCCGGAGGCTCCCATCCGATGCTCCCTCCAGGCCCGGCCCGGATTCTCAGAGACCGCCTTGCGGCCGGGATTTTCAAGCCAGAGAACTCCCGACTTCTTCCCCTTGCGGTCTGAAACGACCACATCGCTGTCGCCATCGCCATCGACGTCGTGGCTGATCAAGCTCATGATCCAGCCCGCCTGGTACCAGCGGTGAAAGGTCCACGCCCTCATGTCCCGCGCGGCGGGAGGCGACCGCAACCAGCCCACGCAGGCTCCCGGGCCCTTGGCTCCGACCACCAGGTCCATCCCCGCGGTGCCATCGAGCTCCATCGGCAGGGCGAACATCCACTGGGTCTTGTTGTCCACAGCCGGAAAGGACATGGTCTTCCAGGCCGCCGCTTCGAGATATTTTCCCTTCCCGGAGGGAGCCCAATGCGCGAAGACCTTCCGGTTGCCGCCCTCGCAGCAGCTCACCACATCCACGGCGCCATCCCGGTCGAGATCACAAAAGACCGCGTCCTCAGGCGACTTCACCCGGCCAACCGTAGCCAGCGGCCAGAGGCCGGAGGCCCTTTTATAGCCGGGATGGAGGTAGACCCTTATGAGTCCCCCCTCCTCCCAGCCGGTGGCGATATCCTCGAGTCCATCTCCGTTTACATCAAGGAAACGCACCCCGTCAGCGCCGCGGGAGGAATTGTCGATCGTATGGCGAGTCCAGGCTCCATCCTGCGCTGTAAGCGATGAGCAGAAGACGAATAAGACGATCCACTCCAATCGCAGCATGTCAGCTTCCTCTTCCCTGGTTTCCGTTCGGACTCGGTTACCCGCGCATCTTCCTTTCATGCCGCGGTCTTGAATAGAAAATATCCTGAACAGAACACGGCCGGGCACCGTCAAAACTATGAATCCATCAAGATTTTCCCCCGTCCTACCGACAGATACCCCCGCAAAGGCCTAAAAACGGTTATTTTATGGCACATCCCGGACCTGAAATGGTTACATTGCTTTGTTCTACAATCCCGGCAAGCCGGGGCCGTCAGGTAGCCGAACAACCCCTAAACCAACGTTTCTGGAGTACATTCATGTCACGAAACACCGTGGTATACACCCTTGTCGCTCTCTTTTTTCTTTCCACCGGCTCTGTACTGCAGGCGTCGGAGGGCTGGCTTACCGACTACGAGGCGGCCAAGAA
>DODI01000315.1:0-193 GCA_003509045.1 Planctomycetota bacterium
GGGAGATTCCAGGCTCTTGTCCTCGATCAGGTCGCCAAAGGTACTATCCGCGTCGTCCCCAAGCGGGTTGCTGAGAGAAATCGGAGACTTGGAGAGCTTGAGAGCCTTGCGAACTTCTTCCCGAGGCAGGTCCATGTCCTCCGCTATATCGAGGATGTTCGGGGCCTGACCATTTTTGAAGGTCAGCTCCCTG
>DODI01000315.1:594-4192 GCA_003509045.1 Planctomycetota bacterium
ATCGCCTGACGGATCCACCAGGTGGCATAGGTGGAGAACTTGAAGCCTTTGCGGTATTCGAACTTTTCCGTAGCTCTCATCAAGCCGGTGTTTCCTTCCTGGATAAGGTCCAGGAAGGAAAGTCCCCGCTTGCGATACCGCTTCGCTACACTCACCACGAGTCTGAGGTTACCCGAAGCCAGGCCGCTTTTAGCTCTCTCGTAACGGAGGAACTCTTTTTCAGCCTTGGCTGCGCGTAGAAGGAAGGAATTGTAGTTCTCGAAGAGGGCGATATTCACTTCCCTCAGAGCGGTATCATCAAGGTAGCGTCGGCGCTGAACTGGATTTGGCAAAACCCTGCGTATAATTTCCCCAAACTGCACCAGGGCGCTTTTCCAGCGCGCCAGATAACTCAACTTGATGTGATACTCCTCGATGATCAGGACCGTCCGATTGATCCTCTGGAGTAACCGCTTCTGAATCCGGGCAACCTCTGACTTTTTCGATTGCCCCTTCGAGATCTTGGTAGTTTTCGTCTTATTCGCTTTGGCGCCGGCCGTTGGGAAGTTGAGTCCCGTGATCGTCTTCTTCAGCGTTTCAAAGTCTTTGACATTGGCTTTGAGATTTCTCTCGAGCGCGGCCAATGACTTTTCGAGCCTCTTGAAGAACTTGGCCCGCTCACCTTTTTGGGAGAGGTTCACATCGAGAGCCTTCTCGATCATGATCTCTTTGCTCATGATGAGCTGAAAGAGCTCGATGACTCTCTGCTGGCCGTAGCGGGTGGCGTAAAGTTCCCGCCTGAGGTTGATGCGGGAGGCCTCGATCTCCTTGGCGTATTCGACTTCCTGCTCGCGAGTGAGAAGGGAGATGCCGGACATCTGGCTGAAATACATCCGGATCGGGTCGCCCAGCTTGCGGATCGCGGCCGATTGATCGTCTTCTTTTTTCCTTCCGAGAAAGCCCTTTTCCAGGACCTTGATGCCCTCTTTTTTGAGAGCTTTGCGAATGCGGGTGAGGTAGGGAGCATTCGAGTGAGCATCTGCTGCAAGCTCGAAGATGTCTTCGTGGCTTACAGTCTTGCTCTTGAGATTCTTGATAAGGCTTGCGACTACGGTTTCAACTGGCTCCAAGGCGCTAACTCCTGTTTTTCGCGGTCTCTGGTGTTTTTCTGATTGAGGTCTTTCCTCACAGGGACATAAAGCAAACCTCAGGCCAAACACGAAAAATCGGCCTCTCTTTCCTAAGTCGTTGAATTCACTCATCTTGTGGGCGAGCCTCGGGAATCCCACAAAAGGTACAAAGACGGACTTGTCAGAATTTTGACAAGACTTTGGTCAGAAGTTCAAGCTGATTTAACACTTTGGCTGTGGCAAAAAGAGGGCAGCCGGGCTTTCGGGACCTGGGAATTCTTTTCCAGAGTATGGAACGTTTTCTGCGAATAACGTCACAGGCCGGCTCGAAACCGCGTTATTTCCCAGTGGCGCGTAGGTTTTCGAGAGCCTGATCGGTTGCCGGATTGTTCCGGTCCTCCCTCGTTCAGCCGCCCTCACCCTTGTGTAAGAGGATTGACAGGTCCATTGCTTACGGTTGAATGCAGTAAAGATCTGTCATCAAGTTCCTGGAGTAACCCCTGATGTTCCACCGCACTATTTTGCTTTCGTTCACACTGGCCGCAGTGTTTGTTTCCCGCGGCTGGCCGGACCGATTTTCTGTTTCATTTCTGATGGCTGAGGATTTGAAGAGCCAGTCAGCTGTCGAATTCATCGTGGGTAACTACCTGCCGTCGGAAGGCGGCGAGTGGAAAGCAGCGGAGAGTCCTCTGCAGGGACCCTTCGGAGTCGATTTTGATTCTTCAGGGGCGATGTACATTGTCGAGCTATCAAGCGGCAGTCTTCATCGACGATCCAGAACGGGAGAATTGAAGACACTTCGCGGGCGTCATGAGAAAGGTTATTCAGGCGATGGAGGCGGCGTTTCGAGGGCCGAGTTCAATGGGCCGCATAACTGTGTAGTCACTGCAGATGACAAGCTGCTGATCGCCGACAGCTGGAATCATTGTGTGCGCCGCATCGATCTGGAAACACTTCGAACCGGAACGATCGCGGGAACAGGAGCCAGGGGCTTCTCCGGCGACGGTGGTCCGGCCAGGTCTGCAAAATTCAATTACACCATGTGCATCGAGCTGTCTGTGAACAGGAAGATTTTACACATTGCCGATCTGAAGAATCGACGGATTCGCAATGTGGACCTGCAGACGGGAGTCATTCGTACCGTCGCAGGTAACGGGAAGAAGGGGACTCCGAAAGACGGTGGCCTTGCAGTGAAAAACCCGCTGGTCGACCCGCGAGCTGTCACATCGGATGTGTCAGGGAATCTTTACATCCTGGAGCGTAGTGGAAATGCATTGCGGGTGGTTCGTGCGGATGGGGCGATTCACACCGTTGCCGGTACCGGCAAGAAGGGTTTTCGAGATGGGGACGCGTTGCAGGCTCTGTTTGGTTCACCCAAGCACATATGCTGTGATCCTGGCGGGAACGTCTACATCGCAGATGATGCGAACAAGGCCATTCGCAAGTACGACCCGAAGACGAGGCAGGTTTCAACCGTTTTGGGTAGGGGATTCGGTGATTCGAAGATTCAACTGGAACGTCCGCACGGCGTGCGCTGGCATAGCGGGCATCTGTACGTTGTTGACACCGGGCACAATCGAATCCTGCGAGTCCAGCTGAAGTAACGGGGGAAGAAGGGGAAGCCTCAGGGGACGAGGTAGGCCCTGGAGCGGGCCCAGCCTCGATCCTCGTCATAGGACCAGAGCGCAACGTAAGGGAATGCGACCCTTCGAGCTGAGGGGCTATCGAGGAAGACCTCGATCGGCCTGCTGATCCTCGGGAGACTTCCGCTGGAGAGAACCTCTACATTGCGAAGGAAATCAAAGTTTTCTCCAGGAGTACGGATCAGGTCGTGTCGATTGGAGGATCCGACCAGGAAGTAGAAGCTGTCGCCGCTTCTGGGGTGTAGTTCAGCTCGTACCCGCATTGACTGTCTGCGTCTTCGCGCAGCTTCGAGGAGTCCGATAGGACGGTCGCCTTTCTTTCCACCCCGCAGCTCGGGCACATTTCCAAGCTCTGGTAGATCGGCCGAGAATCCCATCCAGGGCAGCCCCCGAACATCTCCGCTCCAACTGCCGAGAGCTATTCTCGCGCCCGTAGTGCTCGAGTGGAGGGAAACATCAAGAGTCAAGATCCCCATGTCGGGGGTCAGAAGGTTGAGATCGTCAAGCGCGGCCTGGAGCCAGTCGACATTGAGATTGACCGGGACATTGAAGAGTCCGCTGGCGGGATCTCTCGGAGTTGTGGCTCGACCAGCGGGGTGTACCGTCTGCATGGTCAGGAAAGTTCCACTGGAGCTGAAGACCAGGACTCCCGGGTTGGCGTAGTTGGTCTGGAGCCTCATCCGCAGCCATTTTCCGTCAAGGAGGTCCTCTCCGGCAGGAACGTTTCCGGCGCGGGCTGCATCGGCTCTCTCGTTGGGGACGATTTCTCTATCGAAGCGGTCAAGGCCTCCTTCGCCCACCTGCGCGCCGCCGCCATCTCCGAGCGGTTCGTCGTCTCCGGGACCG
>DODI01000597.1:0-2661 GCA_003509045.1 Planctomycetota bacterium
AGTTGGTATAAAAAAACCGTCCTTTGGGGACGGGTTACGCTGAATCTTCTGGCGGAGGCGGGGAAGGCCAGGGAAGCCTGGAGGGCTGTTTCCTTTTGCCGACCCAGGGAATCGAGAACTCAGAGGGCGAACCCATCGGGAATAACATTGCTGGCACATAGGGAACGCATGCGCGCTCCCCTGATACAGGTACAGTTGTCTTTTCCCAACTTGATAGGCATCTTTGAGTTACCACGATGATTGTCGAACCCTCAAGCATAGATCTTCCAGTGCAGGATTACAAGCTTGGCTGAAAACCTTTCGAGTAATTGAGGTTCCGTAAATGCATCGAGCCCGCTTCTCTTGGTATCATCCAGCCCTCTCGATATTTAATTCCTGTATAACCTGAAGAAAGCCCCGGGGATACCTATGTTCACCAGCGCAGTCCTATGTTGTCTTACTCTGAGCACCCTGGCCCAGCAGGAGGTCGATCCGGCCTATCGGCAGGGCTATGAAAAGATCGACAAGAAGGAGATCTATTCGTGGATCGAGTTTCTCTCTTCCGATGAACTGGCTGGCCGGGATACGGGTACAGTGGGCTACAATGTGGCCTCGAAGTACGTCGCCTCGGAGATGGAGGCGATGGGAGTCCAGCCGGGCAACAAGGGCTCCTTCTTCCAGCCCTTCTCGATGGTCCGGCGCCAGAGGCTTCTGAACGAGGCCTATCTTTCCATCAAGGGCGCGGATGGCAAAGAGGAGAAGATCGAGCTGAAGGGCAAGGTGGGTGTCGTCTCCCGCCGGGATGTTCGCTGGAAAGAACGCTGGGTATTCGCCGGCAAGGGGACCGGCTCCGATTCCGACAGCCGGGATGTTTTTCACGGCCTGCCGGTGAAGGACAGTGTTGTCCTGATCGCGCCGGATAAGAGCGAGGCGGGGCGCTGGGCCTGGGGAGCCCGGGCCGCCGGCGCGCGGCGGATCGTGGTCGTCTCGGACGAGCAGGCCCGCCGCCGGATCGGCTCGCGCCTGCCCCAGCGAGCCCGCTACCGCATCGAGGCGGAGTGGTCTCCCGCGGGTGATGACGAGATTGTCTACATCACCTCCGATATAGCCGACAAGATCCTGAAGCGCTGGGATACCAGCCTCGACAAGATGAGGAAATCCGGTAGCGGTGGCAGGATTCTTGACGGGGCGGAGTTCGAGCTGGTGGTCGAGCTGAAGGAAACGATCGACAAGACGCGCAATGTCGTGGGCTTCATTCCCGGAAGCGATCCGAAGCTCAGGGACGAGGCGGTGGTCATAGGCGGGCACCTCGATCATGTCGGCGAGCACGACGGCAAGATTTTTAACGGGGCGGATGACAACGCCTCGGGCTCAACCGCCCTGCTGGGAGTTTGCCGGGCGTTGATGGCCAATTCGCGCCGCCCGCGGCGGAGCACCGTCATCGTCTTCTTCAGCGCCGAGGAGCGCGGTCTGCATGGCTCGCGTTACTATGTAGACAACCCGACCCTGCCGATCGAGAAGATGGTCTGCATGTTCAATATGGACATGGTCGGGCGCAACGAGGAGCGCCGCGACCGTTCCGGGAAGGTGACGGAGAAGGCCGCGGACAATGTCGATTGTCTTCACGTTATTGGCTCGAAGCGTCACAGCCTGGAGCTTGACCCCTGGATCCACAAGGTCAACGGCCCCATCGGCTTCAAGTTCGAGTACGACGAGGAGGGGGTCTGGAACCGGAGCGACCAGTATAATTTCGCCGCCAAGGGAGTGCCGGTCACCTTCTTCTTCGCCGGCTTCCACGCGGATTACCACAAGTCGACCGACACCATCGAGAAGATTAATTTCGACAAGGTCGTCCGGACGGCGAGGCTGGTCTACTCGCTTGTCTTCGAGGTGGGCGATCGCCCGCGGCGCCTGCGTAATAACCGCCTCTAGGTCTGGACGAGACTCGTCTCACTATATAGAATCGCCGGTTGCCAGATCGTACTGTCGCAATCAAATCTACACAGCCCTCCAGGAGGAAACCCGATGGCTTACGAATTACCAGCTCTCCCGTACGCTCACGATGCGCTCGAACCCCATATCGACGCTCGGACGATGGAGATCCACCACGGCAAGCACCACCAGGCGTATATCAACAACGTGAACGGAGCGCTCGAAGGCAACGAAGAGCTCGCCGGCAAGTCGGTTGAGGACCTGGTGAGCGACTTGGACTCCGTCCCGGAAGACATCCGCGGCGCCGTGCGCAACAATGGCGGCGGCCACGCCAACCACAGCCTCTTCTGGAGCGTCATGGGCCCCGGTAAGGGCGGTGAGCCAGGCGGTGATCTCGGGGCGGCGATCGATGCCACCTTCGGGAGCTTTGATGCCTTCAAGGATGCCTTCGCCCAGGCCGGAGCGACTCGCTTCGGATCCGGCTGGGCCTGGCTGGTTGTCGATGGAGGCAATCTCGCGGTGACGAGCACCGCGAACCAGGACAGCCCGCTGATGGAGGGCAAGACGCCCATCCTCGGCCTGGACGTCTGGGAGCACGCCTACTATCTCAACTACCAGAATCGCAGGCCGGACTATATCGGCGCCTTCTGGAACGTCGTTGACTGGGACGCGGTGGCGGCCCGGCTCGCGGCGGCGAGCTGACGGTTCGCGGCGGCGAGCTGGACTGTCAGACAGCTGAATACCAGGGAC
>DODI01000178.1:0-7764 GCA_003509045.1 Planctomycetota bacterium
GGCGGTCTTCTCTGTGGACTCTTCGGCGCCGCGGGGGGCGCGCTCTCAGACATGCTCCTGGCGCCGTTCGCTGAGACCGTCAATCAGCTTGTCGACAGCCTGCGCGATGACCTCATCGGCCTGGAGATCTGTGAATAAGGCACGGTCGGCCTAGGGTTTATTGCGCCGGGCAGAAGCCCTGTTCGCAGGCCAGCGAACTTTCTTCTCCGGCCGGCTTCGGATCGTAGCCGCAGCTTGGGTAGGGTTCGGGGGGAAGCGATGTTCCCAGGAAGAGGGCGCTGAGGGTAAAGATCGCATCGGTGATGTTGAGCTCGCCGTCATCGTTGGAGTCACAGGCCTCTTCACATCGAAACTCACCAGCTCCAGCGAAGAACAGCGTGTTGAGGGTAAAGATCGCATCTGTCAGGTCGAAGGCGCCATCCGAGTTGCAGTTGCCACGGGTGAAGGCCTCCTGGAAAGCGTCGGCCTCAAGGATGCACGAGCTGGTGGGCCCGCGAAGTTCTCCGCGCAGGCAAACCACCCTGACCTCGTAGGTTCCGGGCTCCGTACCGTTCATGCGGAACTCGACGACATCGGGTCCGAGCACGCTGTCGGCTCTCGTCAAGCCTTCGTGGAGGACAGTGACCTCGATGGCGTCGATAGCCGGCGGTCCGACCCAGGTCGTCACCAGGGACTCCGCTGAATCGATCACGCAGGAGAGTCCGCTGACCGGCGGTATCCTGACCAGCTCCACGGCGGCGAGGCAGTCAAGCCTGGGGATGGTCATTCCCGAGTTGTCGTCCGCGACAGAGATGCCCGTAGATTTGAGGGTCCCGACCAGCTGCTCCGGTGAGAGCCTCGGATTGACTTCCAGCATGAGACAGATGGCGCCCGCGATATGCGGGGCGGCCTGCGAGGTTCCCGAGATGGTTTCGTTGCCGCCTCCGGCGCCCGCGCTGAGGATGGTCTCTCCTGGCGCGAGAAGCTCAAGCAGCGGTGAACGGTTGGTGAAGGCGGAGATGCCTCCGGGATTGGTGTCGTGGATCGACCCTACCGAGACTACGTTTTGCATGCAGGAGGGCAGGGCGAGAGAGTTCAGGCTGCCGTTGTTGCCCGACGCCGCGAGGACCAGCACCCCGAGCTCCCGGGCGGCGGCGACAGCTCCGGCGATGGCCTCGTTCGCATCTTCGCAACTCTCGGTGTAGAGCGAGTGGCTCGCGAGGCTCATGTTGATGACATCGATGGAGATCCCGTTGTCCTGTTGATGAAGCGATACGGCATATTCGATTCCCGCAGCCCAGTCGGTAAACCAGCCCACATTTCTGCTATCGAGAACCTTTACAGGAATGATCGAGGCTCCCGGAGCGATTCCTGCCGTGGTGACATGCCCCCTGGAGGCGAGGATCCCGCTTACATGCGTACCGTGGCCGTTGTCGTCATCAAAATCTTCGCTGACATCATCTCCCTGGGAGAGAAAGCGTTTGCCGTGCTCGGCGAGCAGTCCCTCGACAAGGTCGGGGTGGTCGTTGTCGACCCCGCTGTCGAGTACGGCTACGGTTCTTCCAACTCCGCTGATCCCGAGGTCCTGGGCCTCGTTTGCACGGATCATCTGGCGGCTCTCGAGCAGCGCCGCGCCGCCCTGCTGGTCCACCCGCAGGCTCCTGATCGATTCCATTCGGCTGAGTTGATCCAGGAGCGTCTCATCTTCGAGCTCGAGTGCCAGCACGGGAGAGTACCGGAAACGGTAGCGTAGGGAATAGCCTTTCTCTCCCAGCGCGGCGAGGAAGCGTTGCTGGGAAGCGCGGTAGCGCCGCACTCTCTGTTCAAGAGGGGCAGCTGAGAGTCCACTGCCGGTCTGCGGAGCATCCGCAAGTACCACGCAGATAACCACGCGTCCTTTTTCCTGGAGGCTTTTTCTGATTCCGGCATAGTCCGGAGCTGCCTGCAGAATGGGCATATTCAATGCCAGGCCGAAGAAAAAAACGGCCAGCAGAGAGAATTCGCACCCGCTTCTTGTTCTTATCGAGATCACCTGGTTCTCCTGGAACCATTCCAACTGCCGATTACAGCGCATCTGAGCTAATCCCCCTGATTTTATCAGTAAACCGGGAGGTCTGCCCCGACCTTTTTTTCTGGAGAAATGAAGTTCTCGTTCAGATTCCAGGTACGCGAGTGGAAAGCTTCTGTCAGAGAGATAAACAGGCCGAAATCTCGTTATTTTGCCAATAAGTGATGCCTCCAGCACAGATATGTATTATGCTAACCGTGAATTAAGTGTCGGGGAAAAGACGTTTTGAAGGGGCTGTATCTTTGTGGCTCCGGGGCACTTCGGACGTCAATCCTGGAAAGGAAGACAGTGTGTTTCCTTGCCGGGTGATTCGGCAAAGTGGTGGTCCTTGTGGGAGGGGATCGCTTCGAAAAACGTGGTCCAGGACGTCGTTTGACGAACGGTCTACCTGGGCAGCGTTGTGACGCGCGGGTTCAGAATTATGAGTTCACGCAATTCTAAGAGACCTCGAAATCGGGTAACTGACAGTACATAGAGTCTTTCAGCCAGGCAGGCCTTTTTACGGGTCACAGCAAAGCCATGCAGGCTGGACAGTATGATTCGGATCCGGACATTTCCTCTCCGGATACCGGGAGGCGTCGGCTGAGGGGTTTCTTTGCCCCGGAAAGCCGGTGGCCGAAAGCAAAAAGAGCAAGTGAGCGAAACGAACGATTTATTTATGCCCGATCCGATTGGCGGTAGCGCCTCTGTGGAGCCCGAGGGTATCGACCATGAAGATTTCCAGGAGCCATCGGCGCCGCGGTATGAGGCTGATGTATTGATGGCGTCGGCTGAGGGTTCCGGCGAGGTGCCGGCCGCCGACACAAAGAAAAAGAGCGGCGAGAAGGTTTCTGAGAAAAAAAACCCGGGAACCAATTCATCCGAAGGCGGCGAAGGCAAGGGTAGCTCGGCGACAAAGCCCCGGCCGTCCCGGCCGTCCCGGCCGCGCCGACCGAGACGCTTCAAGTCTTCCCGTAAGGGAGGTGGAAAGGCCCATCGGCATGGCGGCAAGGGCGGCCGTCATGGCAGGGGAGATTCCGGCAGATCTTCCGGCGGACTGGAGGTTGCCAGCAATGGCGCCGCGCCCGCGGCCACGTCCAATCTGCCCCAGGTACCCGCCGGCGAGGAGGGAATTGTCTACGTCGTCGGCGGCTTCGCGCCGCTTGCGGGCGAGGGATATATTGAAATGTATCACCGCCGCCGGTCGGTCAAATATTCCTACAACTACTTTACGGAAAAATACGAGGCATCAGAGGAGCTCAATCTGGTCCCTGTTGCGACGGACCGGGGTCTTGCCAATCGCCTGACGGATCCCCTTGACCGCCAGATTGCGGCAATCGTGACCCGGCTGCCCAAGGCTCGCGTGCTTGCCGCCAATGCGGCCAGCAAGAAGACCAAGAAGGGTGCTCGTTCGGGGCGCAAGGGCTCCCAGAACAACCATTACGGGAAGGCCTCTTCCTTGCGCAGCGCGGCCTGTTACGTAAGCGAGGATGCCTGGAGGCGGTTGTTGCCCCTGTTGATGGACACCGGCCGGGTTTATGTTGAACATGGCCTTGGCGCCCCGGCCATGCTGATGCAGAAGGAGACCCTGGATCCCTATGAATTCTACCTGTCGCTCGAGTTCGGAAGCCGTTCTGGTGAATACCATCTCACCGGGCGTTTTCTCAGGGACAGCCGCCCCCTGCAGTTCGAGTCCCATGTTCTCGTGGTCCTCGATGGTGAAAACGGCTACCTGCTCAGGAAATCAGGCAGGCTGACCGAGCTCGACTTCAAGGGGGCCGGATCCTGGCTTCGCGCCCTTCGGCGCGGCCGTTTCCAGAGGGTCAGCAGGCGCAGCATGACGAAGCTCTACAAGGTCTTCGAGCGTTCAACGACCCTTCCTCCGCTTAGGACGCCTCCGAACCTGGGTATCGGCCTGGTGAAGAACGCTCGTCCCCGTCCGGAGCTTAAGCTCGACAGCGGCTCGCAGGATATCGTTGGCGAGGTCAGCTTTCGCTACGGAGAGGTCGACAGCGTTCGGGCCGCCCGTCCGGGGCGGTGTTTCTTCTCTTCGAGGACGAAGAACGTGGTGGTTCGAGATCTTGATATCGAGGGCTCCCAGGCGATTCACCTGATGGAATTAGGCTTCATCTACAACCCGGAGAACCATCAGTTCACCCTGACCGCCGATCGCCTGCCGAATGTCG
Organism: Planctomycetota bacterium; assembly: GCA_003509045.1. Classification (GTDB taxonomy): domain Bacteria; phylum Planctomycetota; class UBA8108; order UBA8108; family UBA8108; genus UBA8108. The sequence continues at coordinate 4,213 of DODI01000178.1, forward strand.
CCCCTGAGCTCTTTGAGCGTGGCTGGGCCATCACGGGCAAGGGCGTTCCCTTCCGTCCGCCTACGGACATGGAGGTGGAGACCGTCACGAAGCCCGACCAGATCGAGCTCTCCGTCACGGTTCATTTTGATGACCAGGAGGTTGGCCTGCCCGCCCTGCTTGGCGCCATTCATGACGACACCCGTTGGATCCCGCTGGGAAGAGGAGTGGTGGGAGTGCTTCCCTTCGAGTGGCTGGAACAGAATGCCGCCTGGCTGGAGCTTGGAGAGCTGCGCGGCGATAAGCTGATCTTCAAGAAGAACCAGTCCCCGGTGGTTGACGCGCTGCTGAGGGAGAATATCAAGAATAAGCTAGATGACGGCTTCAAGGCGGAACGTGAGCGCCTGGCCGGCTTCAAGGGCATCGAGCCCTGCGAACCTTCCGAGGATTTCAAGGGCGAGTTGCGCGGCTACCAGAAGGTCGGCCTGGGGTGGCTGCGCTTTCTGGATCAGATGGGCTGGGGAGGTTGCCTGGCCGACGATATGGGCCTGGGAAAGACGGCCCAGGCGCTGGCCCTACTCGACCTGCTCAAGAAAGAGGGCCGCAAGGGACCCAGCATCGTGGTTTGTCCCAAGTCGCTGATCTTCAACTGGCTGCGTGAGATCAAGAAGTTTACGCCCCATCTCCAGGGGGCCTCCTATACCGGCCCGAAGCGTTCCGCCCTGCTCGAAAAGCTTGATGAATACGACATTATCCTGACCACCTACGGAACCTTGCGCCGTGATATAGACAAGTTGGTAAAAGAGAACTTCTTATACGCGATTCTCGACGAGGGACAGGCGATCAAGAATCCTGAATCGCAGAGCGCCAAGTCGGCATTTTTATTGCAGGCTGAGAGGCGGGTCATCCTCAGTGGTACCCCGGTGGAGAATCACCTCGGCGAGCTGTGGTCGCTGTATAATTTCCTCAATCCGGGAATGCTCGGCTCCGCCGAATCTTTCAAATCGCGTTTCGGTTCCGGCATCGATGCCGACTCGATCAGTCTCAAGAGACTGCAGAAGACCTTGCGGCCTTTTATCCTGCGGCGCAAGAAGGAGGAGGTCGCCACCGATCTGCCGGAGAAAATCGAGGAGACCATCACCTGCGAGATGGAGCCCGAGCAGAAGAAGGTCTACAACAAGATCAAGCGGGCGGCGAAAACCAACATTTTTTCCAAGGTCGCGCAGCAGGGCATGGGGCGGTCGAAGCTCCACATCCTGGAGGCGCTCCTGCGTCTGCGCCAGGCCGCCTGCCATCCCGCGCTGATCGGCGATGAGTACCTCGACCACAACTCGGGCAAGTTCAAGGTTCTCCTGTCGATGCTGAACGAGGTAGAGGACGAGGGTCACAAGGTCCTTATCTTCTCGCAGTTCACCTCGCTGCTGGCGCTTTTGCGCAAGCATCTTGACGAGCAGGGAAAGGTCTACGAGTACCTTGATGGCAAGACCACCAACCGGGAAGGCCGGGTCGATCATTTCCAGAATGATCCGAATGTGAAATTCTTCCTCATCAGCCTCAAGGCCGGCGGTGTCGGTCTCAACCTCACGGCCGCCGACTATGTCTTTATCCTCGACCCCTGGTGGAATCCGGCGGTAGAAGCCCAGGCGATCGACAGGGCTCACCGGATCGGGCAGGACAAGAAGGTCTTCGCCTACCGGTTTGTTTCCGGCGAGTCGATCGAGGAGAGAATCGCCGATCTCCAGGAGTCAAAGCGCAAGCTGGCAGACTCCATCGTCACCGGTTCTGACAGCCTGGTTGGCGATATGACCACGGATGATCTGGAATACCTCTTCAAGTAAGGGGGAGCCGGTCTTTATTTGTCCTGGGGGGCAGGTGGCCGATTCGTTCTTTTCGCGGATAGAGTCCAGTTTTCGGCGATTAACTTCAGGGTTATAGGAATAAGGCTTTGACGCATCGTCGCCGTCTGTGTAGGATCCCGTTCAACCACGAGGGTGAGAGAGTAGAACGAGGTAAGGCCTCCAGAAGATCTGGTCTTTGCGTGATCTGTTTCGAGAGCCTGCCTTTCTTCGAGTATTCAGTGGTGGTACACCAGCGCTTCCCGAGGTTGGAGGTTTGAACTCCGGCCTGCTTCGTATGGAGCTGTGCGCCAAAGGGCTTTCTCAACCAAGTGGTCGCCCTGGCGGAGGGGAAGTGAAGAGACTGGTGGTAAAAAGAAAAGCCGAGGTTCCAAGCGGGTCTTGGCTTTTCTTGTGTCCGGTCGGAAGCAGCCGCGGTCTCTCAGCCCTCGGCGAGGGCATCACGCAGCTCCTGCAGGCTTACGTGGTGCGTGCCTACACGGCCGATGACGATGGATGCGCACCTGCTGGCGGCCCATGCGGCCGAATGGAGATCCCAGCCCGAGAGTCTTCCCAGCAGCACCGTGGAAGAGACGGCATCTCCTGCGCCGGTGACGTCCAGGATCTCGCGGGCGTGGGTAGGGAGGAGGACGGCTTCAGCCTGGTCTCGGCCGAGAGCCGCCATGCCGCCAGGGCCGAGGGTCAGCAGCACCTCGTCATGTGATCCCAGCTGGCGTAATTGCCCGGCCAGTTCAACGTGGGAGAGCTCCCCTGATGTTTTCTGGATGGCGCTCCGCGCCTCCTGGTCATTGGGGATGACCAGGTCAAAGTTCTGAAATTCCGCCAGGCGCTCACGAGAGCTTCCCTGCAGGAAGATGTTGTGTTCGGTGGCCAGCGCCGTCAGCCGGCCAAGGATTCGTTTCGTGACCAGGTGGTCGACCTGGTCGAGCACGATGATTCCGTCGAGCTCGGCGACTCTCTCCTCGATAGAGGCCAGCACGCGGTCCTCGATGGAGCTGTCGATGGGCGCGTCGGGGAGCACGTCCATCCTCAGGATCTCCCGTGAGGGGGCGCTCTCGACCCGGGCGCGGATCTTGGTATAGGTCAGGGTCGGCTTCGAGGGCTGGCGAATGATCGGGCTGGTGTCGATACCTTTTTCTTCCATCTGGCTGAGGAGGTCATCTCCAGCTGTGTCTTCGCCGACAAGGCTGACCAGGGAGACCGAGGCTCCCAGGTTTTTCAGGGAGCAGGCGAGGTTGCCGGCGGCTCCCGGCGTCCCCACGCGGGAATCGAGCCTCACCACAGGGATGGGACCCTCTTTCGAAATCTCGAACATCTGGCCTTCGAGGTAGATGTCGAGGAACAGGTCGCCAAGTACGAGGACGTGGAGGCTGGAGAAATCATCGAGCGACGCGCCCAGCTGTACTGGAGAGAGGGGAGGCTCCATTCAGCGCTCCTGGTATTCTTCCGGTGCGGAGCCGGTGCGGCTTATCTGCAGAAGACTCAGCAGGGTGCTTGCCCAGTAGATCGCACGCTGGATCCTGTCGGCTTCCTCTTCGGCCGGATGGTGGTCGGTGATCGAAACGATGGTGGCCTCTCCGTCGGTTTCGGTGAGGCCCCATTCTATGCGGCTCACCGAGCCATCCTTCCAGTGCCAGTCGTTCTCCAGCCGCTGAGGGGGCTCCAGGCTGATCACCCCGCGGCTTGCCGGCCCGCAGCCCTCCGGCGCCTCCGCCCC
>DODI01000563.1:0-2504 GCA_003509045.1 Planctomycetota bacterium
AGCCCAGAACGACAGGTCGTTCCAGGGAAGCAGGTAACCTGAGAAACAGAAGGTCATGGAGAGCCCCAGCAGGAGCATGCCGACGAACCACGTAAATTCCCTTGGCCGCTTGTAGGAGCCATACCAGAGCACCTTGAGGATGTGCAGCAGCAGGACTGTGATGATGAAGCTCGCGCCCCAGGAGTGCATCTGGTGGATCAGCCAGCCGAGCCTGACATGGTATTCGATGGTCTGGACCGACCTGAACGCCAGCGTCTCCTCCGGAACGTAGACCGTCAGCAGAAGACAGCCGGTGAAGAACTGGACCGCGAAGAAAAACAGCGCCAGCGCGCCCGTGGTGTAGAGCCAGGACAGGCGGGTGGGAACGGGCTTGAAAAGCTGCTCGCGGCCGAGGGACACAATCCTCTCAGCGCCGCTTCGATCAAGCAGCCAGGCCTTCACTCTTTCGCTCGCTTTCACTGGTTTGTCTGACACTTTTCTGGAATCAACTCAGGTCCGGTTGATGATCTTGTTCTGGACAACGACCGTCCCGGTCGATTCGTCCACGGTGACCAGGTACTCTTTCAGCGGATCCATTGGAGGCTTGCGGTCCACCTCGCCGGTTTCCTTGAACGAACCATTGTGGCAGGGGCAAATGAACAGGCGCTTACCATGCTCCCACTCGACGTTGCAGGCGAGATGCGTGCACTGGGAGTCAAAGGCTCTCATTTTTTCACCAACCTTGAGAACGAAGACCTTGGCTCCATTGAAATCAATCTCGACCGGCGGCGCATCTCCATCATCGAAGTAGGCCCGGTCCTCCTCCAACGGAAATTTCTCCTGGACGGGACGCCTCTCTATGGGCTGCAGAAACTTCCACGCGGCGCTCAACAATCCTCCAGCGTAAACCAACGGAAAAAGAAGCAGCGCAAGGTGCTCAAACATTCGCCGTGTCATCGAAAGCTACTCCTGGTGCGGGTCATCCACCGGACTCGACTGGTTCTCCACTTCTTCAACAGGCTTAGCATACCTGCTCTAAAGCCCTCGGTCCACAGCGACCTTCGACAGGGGATCAAGAAGCTGAATCCTCAGGCTCCCCCGACCACGCAGCTGCGCTCACCCAGTTGGATGACATCTCCTGCTTCCAGCCGCTTTCCACGGCGGGTTTCGACAGTCCCGTTAACCGAGACCTCGCCTGCGCGGATGAGCACCTTGGCTTCGCCGCCGCTCTCTACCCAGCCCTGGTATTTAAGAAATTGATCCAGCTTGAAGGTCTTCAATGCGCTCGGGCTTCTCCACCCAACATCAACATCCGTCGTAGGTCTCGCAATCGATGCCGTCATCTGTCGGATCGCCGCCGCAGGCGAAGGGGCCCGGATCAGCGGGAACCGTCCCGCCGACAAAGAGGAACTGGAAGATGACAATCCCATCAGTCAACTGGACCACGCCGTTGTCGTCGGTGTCCGCCGCGTCAAGACAGACGGGCATAGCCGCGCCCATGAACAGGGTGTTGAGAATCCGGATCCCATCGGTCAGCTGCAGGGCTCCATTGCCATCGGTGTCGCCGCGCTTGAAGCGCTCCTCTGGTTCGACCTCGGCAGGACGAACGCTGATGCTCAGGTCCTCAGGCCCGCCGGGAATCTCGATACCGAATTCGTCGAGAAAGCCCACGCGGAAATTATGCTCGCCGCCGCCATCGAAGATCTTGACCATCAGGGTGTGACGCCCGGGCTCGAGAACGATGTTTCCGAGGCTCGGGTAATCAAAGGGCAGATCCTGGTACATCCTGTCGAGAGCACCGCGGGAGGCGCTGTTGGCATGCAGGCTCTGCCCATCGATGAACAGCTGAACCGAATCGTCGCTGGAGACGCCGAGGTGGATCTCGACCTCATCCTTGACGTCAAGGTAGGTCACCGCGTAGCACATCACGTTGTCATTGCTTCCGTAAACGGAGTCGAAATCGATGCGGTCGTCGTCGTCGTCGCGGTCGTGCCACTCGACCCAGGTGGGCACGTCATCAGGGTTTCGGCCCCTGTCATTCGGTGCCAGCCCGGTAGAAGCGGCCGCGCCGTTGTAATCAGGCTCCGTCGCCATTGCGCCAACCGGAACAATTTCCGTCTCTGAGGTTTCCCCATCGGTGAGATAGTCCCTGGCAATTTCTTCTTCGCCCGGAGCAGCCCCTCCATCCCGGGTAAACGGACCGAGAATCAACCAGCTCTGGATACTGCCGAAATCGCTCACGGAAGGCAGGCTGGCACTCGCGCTGGCGCTCGATTCCCCCGAAACGACAAAGACAAAATCGTTTTCAGGCTCGGCCACCTCGCCGATGAAAAAGCCGGAGATGGAATCATCCGGAATGACCGAATAGGTCAACTCGGTGAAGTTTCCCTCGCTGAGATCGAATTCCCATCGAACGATGTTGTCCTCGATAACCTGGCCCTCCTGCCCGACACTCGTAATCTCCCATTGAACCGGAACGGTCTCGGTAACCGTCACCAGGCCGGCCCTTGAACACACCCCCGCCC
>DODI01000563.1:2798-6637 GCA_003509045.1 Planctomycetota bacterium
GCCCTTGAACACACCCCCGCCCCGCGACGATTCGAAAGCGACAGCACGACCGGGTATTCATCCCCATCTTCATAGACCGCAGTCTCTTCCCCCTCGACCGCAACCCGCCCATCCCAGAGCGACCGGATGGCATCTACCGGTGCCGTCTGGCAGCCGCCGATCAGGGTGATCGTCAGGTCATCGATACGAGAGGTGGCTCCCGGCTGCTGGACCTGCCCGAAGGAAGCGCCGAAGAGGACCTCGACGTTGGTCGCATCATCCCGGGTCTGCCGGTTGTGAAGCAGGCCATTGGTATCAACCACCTGGAGCTGAGGCTCCTCGGGGGGATCATCTCCCTCTTCCCAAAGCTTCATGCTGATCTGCACCGGGCCGCCATCGTCATCTCCCTGGGCCTCGACCTCGACCCAGTACCATTCGCCCTGGATGATCGGAAAGCCGGGATCCGCCCGGGCGTATCCCGGCCCCGAGTTCGGCCAGTCACGGTGAGGAACGGCCTGGTGACAACCGGTGAACTCGGCGATCGCCAGGGTGCCGTCAAAGAACTCCCCATCGACGCCTTCAGGGTAGATCACGCAGGCATAGCCCCGTTCAAGCGATGCATCCAGCTCCGCATTGGGTCCATCAAAAACCCCCACCCTTCCCCGCAAGTAGATCAACATCTCGCTGATGGTCTCGAGATTCACCAGGGCCCTCAGACGATAATCTTTCGAGCCCTTGGGGAATATTTCAGCAACCGTATTCGGATAGAGACTGGCAAGCGCGATTCCTGAGACGGCGTGGTTGGTCATCAGCAGGCTGCCATCGTCGATCTCGAGACCACCGACCGGGTACAGGTCCCCGCAGAGGTCCACAACGCCCGGGTGAAAAAAATCCTCCAGCTCCTCCGGCTCCTCGAATTCATAGACCAGCAGATCCACCTCCTCCTGCTTGCCCTGGGCCTGCAGGAGCGCTGGAGAAGCAGAAAACAAGGCAAAGAGTGCCACCCACAAGCCACAAAGAAGATTTCCGGCTTTTAACATCAATATCCCCTCCTCATAGAGGTGGTCCGCTTATTTCAGAACTCAGGCAGAGCGACCCAGACGTTCTGCTTACTAATTGTAGATACTCAACAGCCCCTCTACAAACCCTTATTGATAGCGAAGAGCCCTCTCAATATCCGGAGACGGGGCAAAACGGTTGGCCTCGTCCCGGACCCCGTGTTAGAAGACCACTCCCAGCGACAGGATGGTCCGGAAAAAACACTTCGGCAACAAGGAGATTTCTCCCGTGGCAACCATTACAGGCCTTACCGTTCGGGATATCCGCATCCCGACCTCGGACAGCCTCACAGGCTCCGATGCGATGAATCCTGATCCTGACTACTCGGCTGCCTATGTAGAACTCCAGACAGACCATCCAGATGGACTCGCAGGCCACGGCCTGGCCTTTACAATCGGCCGCGGCAACGAGCTCTGCGCCGCCGCGGTTGAGGCCTGGAAGCCCTTCGTCATCGGACTGGACCTTGACGACATCAAGGCTGACATGCGCTCCTTCTGGAGGAGGCTGACGGGCGACAGCCAGCTGAGATGGGTAGGGCCTGAGAAGGGAACCGTTCACATGGCCTCGGCGGCGATCATCAACGCCGCCTGGGATCTCCTCGCCAAGCTGGAAGGGAAGCCACTCTGGAAGCTGCTGGCGGACATGAGCGCCGAGGAACTGGTCGCCTGCATCGACTTCACCTACATCTCGGATCTGATAACCCCTGAGGAGGCGGTCGAATTGCTGCGGAAAAAGGAAACCGGCCGTGAGGCCCGGGAGCAGGAGATGCTGGAGCGCGGCTTCCCCGCCTACACGACCTCCACAGGCTGGCTCGGCTACGAAGATGAAAAGATCAGGGACCTCTGCCGACAAGCCGTAGATGATGGCTGGTCGCACGTCAAGATCAAGGTTGGAGCCGACCTCCAGGATGACATCCGCCGATCGTCGATCATCCGTGAAATGATCGGCCCGGACCGCGAGCTCATGTTTGATGCCAACCAGGTCTGGGATGTGGCTGAGGCCATCGAGAACATGAAGCACCTGGCGGAATTCTCACCGCTCTGGATCGAGGAGCCCACCAGCCCGGATGATGTTCTCGGCCACGCGGCCATCGCCAGGGCCGTCGCCCCCATCGGAGTGGCCACCGGGGAGTGCTGCCAGAACCGCGTGCTGTTCAAGCAATTCCTGCAGGCCGAAGCAATCCAGTTCGTTCAGATCGACAGCTGTCGGCTCGGCGGCGTCAACGAGGTCCTCTCCGTACTCCTCATGGCCGCCAAGTGCGGCGTGCCGGTCTGCCCTCACGCCGGCGGTATCGGACTCTGCGAACATGTCCAGCACCTCGCGATCTTCGACTACATCAGGGTCGGCTGCAGCCTGGAGAACCGCGTGATCGAATACGTCGACAACCTGCATGAGCACTTCGAGAACCCCGTCACGATGCGCGACTGCCGCTACCTCCCTCCGCAGGCCCCCGGCTACTCGACCACCATGGTCGAAGCCTCCCTCGATCACTACGAATTCCCCTCGGGAACAGCCTGGAGAGACCGCTGAGACGGGCGCTATTTCTTCTTTTCAAGCGCGATCCTGTGCCGCTTGAGCGCCTCGGATGCATAGGCGTAGAACTTATCGAGGTCCGAACCGAGGTACCAGATCTTGCCGCGCGGACCAAGCACCAGCCAATGAGGAGCCCTGGGTATCCCGAGGGTCTTCACCAGCGGGGAGGAGAAGCCCTTGCCGTCATGAAGCTGCGCCCAGGGGATTTTCCAACGGTCCCGCGCCGCCTCAAAGGCGCCCTTGTCGGTGTTCAGATTCACCCCGAAAATCACCACCTTCCCTTTGAGCACGGGATATTTCCTGACGGCCTGCTCGAGGGATGATTCAGGATTCCTGCCAAGGGTCTCGATGAACTGTCCATGTTTTGCCGTATCTGACCTCCAGAAATGGACTAAGGTCACTTTCCCAGCCAGATTTATGAGATTTAATTTGGCTTTTTTCCCGCCTTTTCTAACAACAACTTCAAAGGCCGGCATATCCCGGCTCGTCAACAGGGCGAGGTACCTCAAGGGACCTTTAGCTTTTGCAGCCCAGTCGGAACGGGAGAATCCATCTACCAGCCGGGCAAAATATTCCCGAGCTCTGTCGGACTCATCCCTCAAAAAGGAATCGCTCGCAAGCAGGTAGAGTCCCTGGGCCTGGCCGGCCGGGTCCCTGGAATCCTCCGCCATCGCTTTCCACTGGAATATAGCGCCTGACCTATCTCCACCAATTATAAGGACTTCCGCGCATAACGAACGGGGTTGAGCAAGCTTCGGAGAAGCTGAATTCGATTGGATGAACTCCCTGAGTCTCTCCGCGACAGCCCGGTAGCCCTGCTGGATGGAATCTCGATCCGGATATTCCTTCTCCAGTGATTCGACGAGTTGCGCGTAGCTGCCGCCCTCAACCTCCGTCACATCGTCTCTACCGGCCGCCATCCCGGAGGCCTGGAGGCCGATAATGATGGCCAGGAAAAGCCATAACCTAAGAAGCACACCGAATATATGCCTAACGGAAGCCACCTGGTAAAAATCAAATGATATTGACATGAAAACAAGCAAAGTTAGAATTCGGACTTAGAAAGAGAAGTTGTACAGAGTTGCTTTTGGTCAGTTTTGTACGATTTCGGTCGGTTTTGCCACTTACTCCCGGCAGGAAGTTACAGAATACTTCTAAATGGAGTGACTTAGCGGGCTCTCGCGGAGCAAAAAGGTGGACCGCGGAGCGTAACTTGATCCGCCGCTTCCAAAATGGAGACAACGCCAGTCCATCCCGCCTCCATCGGA
>DODI01000482.1:0-162 GCA_003509045.1 Planctomycetota bacterium
GGCCGCCATGAGCGTGCTCTATTCAAGAGTCGCTGGTCTCACCGACACGGAGTCGGGCATGCCGCTGAGCACCATCGTGATGCCGGGGGCTGTCGGGAAGCAATACGGCAAGCTCTACAAGGCGCCGGACCGGGTCACCCAGGCCGGAACCATCTCGCCTGT
>DODI01000482.1:489-623 GCA_003509045.1 Planctomycetota bacterium
TTCAAGCCCTTCGATCCAAGCTCCGGCGGAGAGATCGTGGACAATATGAAGCTTCGAATCGATGGCAGCCGCCTGGCGGACCGCCGCTACCTGCTCTCGAAGCTTGACGAGCTGCGCCGGACCAAAGAAAAAAG
>DODI01000482.1:984-1212 GCA_003509045.1 Planctomycetota bacterium
GCAGGCCTTTGACGTCCTGCTGCGTGGAACCTCCAGGGCCTTCGACTTGAGCGATGAAGCCCCGGCGCTGCTGGAGCGCTACGACACCGGGTCCTTCGAGCCGAGCGATGCCGTCAAGAAACGCAACAGCTACGCGAAGCAGTTCTCGCCCGTCGCCCTCGGTCGGCAGATGCTTATGGCCCGGAGGCTCTGCGAGGCGGGCTGCCGGTTCGTCACGGTCACCTGCGG
>DODI01000482.1:1540-4030 GCA_003509045.1 Planctomycetota bacterium
GGACATGCACGGCGGCGGCAAGGAGTTCACCATGGTCGATGGCGTCGCCTCCCTGGTGCCGGCCGTTGACAAGGCGGTGTCGGCCTTCATCGAGGACGTCGAGCGGCGGGGCCTGAGCGAAAAGATCCTGCTGGTGATCACCGGCGAGTTCGGCCGTACCCCGAAGATCAACAAGAACGGCGGCAGGGACCATTGGGGCAATCTCTGCACCCTGGCCTTTGTTGGAGGCGGCCTGCGGATGGGACAGGTGATCGGACGCTCCGACCGCACGGCAGGGGCGCCGGCTTCCGAGCCGATCTCGAGCTCCCAGGTGCTGGCCACGGTCATGCACACTCTCTTCGATCTGCAGGAGGTCCGGGTACTTCCCGGGTTGCCGAACGAGGTGACCAACGCCGTCGCCGGCGGCGAGCCGATCCGGGAGCTGGTCTGAGGACCGGGCGGGGCGGTGGATGCCATGAATAGCACGACCAGGCACGGCCTCTTCCTCGCGGTTGTCTTTTTCCTGAGCTGTGTCGGGGCTCTCCAGGCTGAATTTCCCACTGTCGGGATAGATAAGTATCTCGATGCCTGCGCTGCCCGGGGCGAATTCAACGGTGTGGTGCTGGTGGCGCGCAAGGGCAAGGTTCAATACCACCGGGCGCTTGGGAAGGCCTCGATCGATGGCGGCGTGCCGCTCAGGAGGGACTCCGTCTTCCGGTTGGCCTCGGTGGCGAAGGCCTTTACGGCGGTGTCGATCCTCATGCTGCGGGAGGAGGGTAAGCTCAGCCTCGCCGACGATGTGAGGAAGTATGTTCCGACCCTTCCCTATGCCGGGGCGACGATCCGCCATCTGCTCCACCATACCTCCGGCTTGCCTGATTACGTGAAACTGCTCGATAAGCACTGGGATGCGGAAGAAGGCGACCTGTCCCGCCGCAGGTTCGCTACTAATCCCGACGCCCTCGGCCAACTCATCAAACACAAGCCGCCGGTGAGATTCGCCCCGGGCAAGCGGTGGGATTACAGCAATACCGGCTACATGCTGCTGGCGCTGGTGGTTGAGAAGATCAGTGGGGTGCCTTTCAGTGATTTCCTCACCCGAAGGATCTTCGCTCCCCTTGGTATGAAGAACACGGTACTTTTTACGCCGATCACTCCGCCTGTGATCGAGAACCGGGCCTGGGGTTTCCGGCTCTCTCCCGATGGAGGTGAACGGCTGGCTAACGACCGCAATTACCTCAATGCCATGTACGGAGATGGGGAGGTCTATTCGACCGCCGGGAATCTTCTGAAATGGGACCAGGCCCTCTACCAGGCGAAGCTCATTCCTGCGGCGGCGGTGGATGAGATGTTCACTCCCGGCCGGCTCTCCAGCGGCAAGGATACGGGCTATGGTTACGGCTGGGGCATCGGAAACCGCGCTGGAAAGAAGGTGGTCAACCATGGTGGCGGCTGGGTTGGATTCCGGACCTGGATCGATCGCGAACTGGAGAGCCGGCAGCTCCTGGTGGTCCTGACCAACAACTCGAGCCGAAGCATGGGCATGGTTCGTGACGGGGTCCTCGCACTCCTTGCCGGGAAAGAACCGCGGCTACCGAAGAGCCCTGTCTCCCGTCTGCTGGGTGAGCGGCTGCGCAGGGAGGGTGTCGCCGGGTTGAAGGATGAGTATCGCCGACTGAAGAGCTCGCGGGCAAAGGAGATCGATTTTTCCGAGGCCCGGCTACGGCAGCTCGGCAGCTATCTGCTGGGGAAAAAGAAAACGGGCGAGGCGGTGGTTGTACTGGAGCTCAACGTCGAGGCCTATCCGAAATCCGTTCGCGCCCGGGAGGAGCTGGGGGATGCGCTGCTGGCTGCCGGCAGACGGGAGGAGGCCGTCGAGGTTATCAAGGCGGCGCTCAACCTCGCACCCGGTAGCGACAGGCTCAAGAGGAAGCTGAAGGAAATCAAGAGGCCCTGAGGCATGTTCCTGGCAATCATCATATTTTCCGTCCTCGTGATCGTCATCCTGGCGCTCTTGCGTTTGAACGACATCCGGTTCGGTAAGGTTGAGGGACCCACGAGCCAGGGCGCGATCGACCACTTCGACCTGGCGGTGGTCTACGAGGGAGCCAGGACCGATGCCCTGGTCGTGCTGGGGACCCTTGGCTCGCTGGGTTTCGAGGCTCGACTCTCTGAGGAATTGCGTGACACCCTCTTTCTCACCTCGAACGTTCATCCCATCCAGGTGAGCGTCCCCCGGGAACAGGCTGAGGAAGCCATCGCCGCCCTCGAGCAGGCGCGTGAAGTCTCACCGGGGGCGGATGACGCCCGCGCTTCCGCCGGTGAGTAGCCGCCATCTTCCAGGGTGAGTCTTCAGGAAAGGATCTCTTTGACCACGTTGCCGTAGACGTCGGTCAGGCGGAAATCCCGGCCGGCGTATTTGTAGGTCAGCTTCTCGTGGTGGAGACCGAGCTGGTGCAGCATTGTCGCGTGCAGGTCATGGATGTGGATCTTGCCCTTGATGGCGGTGTC
>DODI01000032.1:0-6281 GCA_003509045.1 Planctomycetota bacterium
CCCGATCCAGCTCACCTTCGTAGATAAAGGAGTCCCGGTTGGCCTCCGGCCCCTCCAGTTCCATACCCGTCTCACCAAAAAGATTGACCGGAGCGCTGCCTGGAGCCGCCGGCTCAAAAAGAAGCTCGAGCCTCATGAGATCGTAGGCCTCTCCGTTGATCCAGTCCCAGCGAATCCTCAGTGGAGCCGAGGAGCTCGAGCGTGACAGGAGCGTCCCCACCACCGGCGAACGAATGGGAACCTCGGTATCACAAGGCTCCGGATCGAGTCCGCTGCAGGCTCCCCTGGAGCTCTCGATGCCGCCGATAACCGCGCTGACCTCGTAGAGATCACTGCCATCGTCGGTTGAGGGGCTGTCCTCAAAGATAAAGCCTCCCACCGGCAGAACGCTCGACCTGAAGGAGCCGTTTCGATAGATCCTGAACTGTTCGACGGCAATCCCCGGATCCCAATCCCAGGTCACGATATTGAGCTCGCCTTCCTTGCCACAGCGCACATCGCTGGGCTGGGGGACATGAACCACTCCACAGATCACTGTCGGGCCGATATCGCTGTCGGCAAGCAGGGCCTCAACAGAAATGGACACATCGCCGGGAGAGGAGACCCCCACGAGATAGGAGCCGCTGTCCCAGTCGATATAGATCGGTGGACCGTCGGCTATCCGGATCTTGACGCGATCGTAGCGCAGGGCCTGGGCCTGCCAGGAGATGAGCACCTCTGAAGAGAGAGCGCCCCTTTCCTGGACATTGCAGGTCACCTCGAGCTCCGGCGGAGGCGGCGGCTCGAGCTCAAATTCTATCGCCTCGCCTGTCTCCACAGGGACCTCCTGCGAGACCCCCGCCTCAACAGCCGTCAGGACATTGGATACGACCGTAGCCCCGGAAGAAGCAAACCCGATGCGGGTGTCGGTACGCCCGAAAACCTGGCGGCAGCGGAACCTGAAGACGCCCAGCTCGACATTGTCAAAGGCGGCTCCGGTGGTGTCCTGCTGGTAGGTCATCGAGGCTGTAGCGAACCCCCCGCAGCTATTATCGTTCTCATCCTGGGGACAGGCCTCGAATAAGGCCAACTGCTCAAACCCGGACGGCGCGGTGAAGCCGAGGTAATCAAGCTCAAACTGCTCATAGTCGAGGGCTACGGAATAACCCGAGAAGGAAGCCTGGATATCCGCAAAGACCTTCACCCCGAAGACATCGTTCGCTTCAAGGCTTGCCAGGTGATCGATGGTGACGTCATTGCCATTCTCATCCACAGGCTGCAGGCGGTAGAGGGTAGGGTCGGGAACCATCGCGGCCTGGACTCCGAGCGACCCATAGACCAACGGAGAGCCATCGGAGACCGTGGCGACATCAAGGCCTGTATCCCCATTGAGATCAAGCAGCGCGAGGCCCGAGACGACTCCCGCCTCTCCGGCATCTAACTCAATTTTCTCGAAGCTCTGCCCGACACCCGGAATGCTCTGGTTTCTCAGGACGACGAGGCTGCCGCGATCTTCTTCGCCTGCGCCGCCGACCACCAGGTCCGCGGAACCAAGCGGATCTCCATCGAGATTGGAGGCCTCCAGGAGGTCCCCCCTATGAGCAACGACTCCGTTGAGATCGGCCGTCTCGGGAACGACCTCCTCGAAGAGAAGTCCGCGCGGCTCGTCGCCGCTGAGGCTTCCCAGCAGGTCATTGCCTCCATCAAAGCCCCCTGCGAGCAGGTCACCCACATCTCGGTAGGTGTTTTCATGCAGGAGAGCCGAGCTGTCCTTCCAGGAGACGACATCGACATCTCCATCTGTATCAAAATCGAAAACGATCCACGCATCAGGAGCGTAATCGCCTCCGGCGGAATTCTTCAGAGTCCCCACCTTCCGGAAAGAGAAGGGGTTGGCGCTGGTGGTCTGGTTTCGATAGAGAACCAGGCCCCCAGCCAGATCGCCGTCCATCGCCTCGCTGACCAGGTCCAGACGGCCATCGTTGTCGAGGTCTGCAAGCTGGATCTTCCGGCTCGGGTCAAATCCCGAGATGGGATTGCGCAGAGGTGCGAACTGGAGCTCGAGAAGATTCTCGGGATCATTGAGATTAAACTGGCCATCAGCGGGGAGCCCCATGGTCAGCTGAAAGATTGTCAGGTAGCCGGTCGACTCCGGCTCTTCCTCTTCCACTGGGAGTCCGAAGTCGCCGAGATCACCAAAGTCGCCAAGTCCGGCGGGAAGACCAGGCACCGCGTCAGCGGCAAAGCTGCCATCTCCATGCAGGGCCATCAGCTCCGGCAAACCGTCTGAATTCAGATCCGCAAGATAAAGACTGGCCGCGGAGCCCCCCTCGCCCCCATCGGAAAGAGTCGCGAAATCCAACCGGGCCTCGGTAGAGGAGATGGAGCCTGAATCGCCAACACGGTACTCCTGCAACCGCAGCTCACCCTGAGAGCCCAGAAGCATCGCCACGATCTGGACCGATCCATTACCGTCCGCATCCACCGCCACCGCATCCGTAAAGGTCCAGCCTGCAGGCACCGCGACTGTACCCTGGCGCCCCTGGGAATTGTAGAGAGTCACCAGGGTGGAGCTCACAGTAAGCAACTCAACCGCCCCCGAGCCCGGCATAAAATCAGCCGCCAGAACTGCGACAGCCCGATCAGGCGCCAAGGGCTCGAGATAATCCGGCTCCCAGCCGCCCTCGTTCAGACCGGGACGAACCTGGAAGGTCAATTGGTAAGGAGACAATGGAGACGAACCGGCACCGCTGATATTGCTGGTGAAGGTCACGCTGACCTTCTCCCCGGGCAGGAAACTGTCCGAAGCCTCGAGGACATGAACCACGCTGGTCAGCACATCGTTCTGTTCCAGCCGTGAGACGCCACCCGCGTGGCTTCCAGACTGTCCCCCGACCACCCTGACCGCGTCACTCTCGGTCCCGGCGGTGATGTTCTCACTGAGATAGGCGGTCACCGCTGGTCTCAGGCCCGCGGCCCCGGAAGACTGCAGCGGGATGGTCTCACGCACAAAAAGCTCTCCCTCCGAGCGGGCCTCTCCGCCTTCAACGATAAAGCTGAAAACATAGGGGCTTGAAAAGGGAACGTTGAGCACGGTGACGTTTTCAGACACCTTCACCGTAATCCGCTCACCGGGTTTAAACTGCTCGAGCGGGCTGAGCAGGAAGACAAGGGTGTTGTCTCCCGCTGGTTCCTCAGTTCCTTGTGACGGATCCAGGGGATCGATCAAGTCAGGCGGCTGGTTGATTCCAGCCTGGAACTCCGCGATCGTCTGGCCGCTGAAAACATCCTGTTCATTGGCGGCGACAATCGTGCCGCTGTATTCACCGCTGGTCTGGTCACCGGTCACTGTGATCATCCCCGACTCTGTATTCGCGATGTCGGACGCAGTCATCGTATTGGTGAGCCGGACGGCTATGACCGGCTGAACCATGATTTCGCTGTCACCGCGGGTGGGAATGGTCCATTCAACATCCGCGGAATCGTATTTACAGGCAGGCAGAACCGCCAGGGCCGGAAGCGCCAGGAGACTCAGCAGGCGAACGAAACGCGGAAAAACGGGGAGGGAAGACTCTCTTAGCATGATCACTTCTCTGGAGGGTGGAAACCAGTCAGATGCCAGGAAGATCCGGAAAGAGGATCGTATCACAGGAGAAACAGCCGGCATCCTGTCAAAACTCATTAAGTACCCCTCTACCGGATTTCTCCAGGTAGCCCACGGGAACTTTCATTCAACTCGGGAAATTTCAGACCGCCTCAGAGACCCGGATTTTCCTCAACTGGAAGTCCGCAGTTTGCGAAACTAAAATTCCCCCTCATCAACTGCCGTATTATTCAGAACCATTCTGCCCGCCGGAATCGCGGACAAGGTATGTTACGGGGATATGTTCAATGTTAAGGCCTGAACAGGGAGAATTCAACTTTTCGCCCACAATCAAAACCCTAAGACCATTATTTTTAATGGCTTACAGAATATCCCGGCTGTCGCGGGAATCCGCCCCGGTGGTGATAATTTTTAGTCTGAATCCCCATTCAGACGATGGGTCGCCTCGAAGGAGTCGCCTTTTTACGAGCAATCTTCAGTTAGCGGGGAAGCATACATGTGACCCAGGCTCGCAATCATCAATTCCGAGGCCTTCTACGGTCCCGCAATCGGGGTAGGGACCATCGGGCGGAGCGTAGAGTGCGAAGTTCGTGGAGCCTGGCTGCAACCTGTAGTTGATGATGTACAGCGCATCGGAGATGGATATCGACTCATCATTGTTGGCATCCGCAGCCGGAAGACAGGCTGTCATCTGACCGTTATAGAACAGCATCTGAACGATCCAGATTCCATCGGCGATATCCACATGGGAGTCGTTGTTGGCATCTCCACGAATGAATGTCGGGTCGAGAGCGACGGGAATGCCCTCGAGGACCACGGTCTTTGTTTCTTCAATGAACTCCGGAACAACCCCGTCACCGTTAACGACGAACAGGATCTCCAGCGGCCTGTCTTCGCCAAGGGTGGTATCTACAAAGCTGAGCTCCACATCACTCGAATCGTCTCCAACAAGCGAAACAAGTGATCTCAACGTAATGGAGTCAAGAGGGACGGTGGCCAGGGGCTCAAGGCTGAGAACCTCTGTGCCCGGAGCGCCCAGTTGCACGACAGCCCCGACACTGATGCCGGTGATCGTTCCATCGAGATCCCGATCATCGAGCTTGTAGTTCAGGAACTCAGGCCCCTCGCCGCCATTCAGGGCGGCGACAGCCGGACCAGGAGTGACCGCGATGCATTCGACGAGCTCGTGATCAACTCTCACGGAATAGGACCAACCCTGCAGGTCGACGGGATTTTTCTTACCCAGGTTAGATACCTCGACCTGGACATCGATCGTGTCCTCTCGATTAGCCGGCAACACACATGGCTCCTCGGAACTAAAGGAGAGGGCCAGGGAGGCGTCGCCCTCAACGGGTGGAATGGCACAGGCAATGTTGACGCCGGCGCCCGTTATCTGGTCGGGAAGAATCGCCTGTCCATCAATGGTCAGGTTAATCTCAACAGGAACGCGTCCGGGCTGCGAAAGATCGGAGACAAAGTTGATTTCCGTTGCCAGCCCTTCAACGCCTTCGGCGCATCCGAGCACGGTGTAGTTGGCAAAACAGAAGCTGAAGAAATCCGACACCGGAACCTCAGCCGGCTCGATAAAGGAGAGCACGACACCCTGGATAATGCCGATTCGAGTTCCATCTTCTGATTCGATAATCTCGGTGAGAGTAAAGCTGGGAGCGACGAGCGCCGCCTCAGCATCAGACCCCTTCATGGTGACGCTCTCGGCCTGCAAGACCGCCGGGTCGTGGCGAACACCAAAGGACCAGCCCTGCGCTCCACCCGCCCGCGAAACGACTCCGGGCGTGGCCATGACCGTATCGCCCGGCCCGTAGGCTCCCCCTTCCCCCCTATCGAGTCGGATCTCGAGGTCAAAATCCCCGGCCTGCCCGCAAAGAACGGGAGACAGGACCATGACGGCCAGAACGACCCAGGACCGCCATAATGTATTCAAGGCCTGCATTTCACTCTCCTTGCGCATTGAAAATGCGACAATAAAAACAATGCAATAGAAGCCTCCACTCGGGGCAGGCTTTACCGCTAATGAACTTGGTTTTCCAGTAATGGCGCCGCTGTTCTCAAGCTTCCGCCAATCCGTACCAGGCGTCGGCTTCACCTGAGATCAGGCACCAATCTCTTCAATTATTCAGCCGGTTGCCGGTCAACCAGACTGGCTTTCCTCCGCTCCGCTGCCCTTAGCCCAGCTGTTTTCCACCAGAAAAAAGCAATACTCAACAAAGGCAGAATTTACGGAAGACGGTTCATTCAGACACAAAAAAATGAGACCAATCACGATTATAGGCCTCACCCAGAAGGCTGTCAACGCAGGTAAATAAAGGAGCCGCTCCGAGATAGAAGAATGGCTTCAAACGGTTGATTTCAGCCCAAAACAGCACGATTAGGGTGTTGTAAGGTGTATGTGCCTCCAGGAGGCCGTATTCGACACAGAGGAGATTCTTCAAATACTTGCCTGCCCTTTCCCCTAAACCGCGCTTTGAACGCTGCAGGAGCCCTCTGGAGGACTCTGGAAGGCTCTGGGTCATCGCCTGGCATTAGGACAGCTGCTTTCCAGCAACCCTGAATACCACCCAACCAGGCGAAAATTAGAAAAATCCCCGTGACAGGAGCATCCTGTCACGGGGATTTCATATTCTTCATTTAGCAGCGAAATGGATCAGGAACAGCTCTGCGTATCGCTGTCACAGCCGAG
>DODI01000244.1:0-8524 GCA_003509045.1 Planctomycetota bacterium
TCGTTCGCAACGATGCCATCTCCATCGAAGGCATCCGCGAGAGGGCTCCCGCCGCGCTTATACTCTCGCCCGGGCCCTGCGCCCCCGAGAGCGCGGGAATCTGCATCGAGGCCGTCAGGGAACTCGGTGGGGAGCTCCCTCTTCTCGGGGTCTGCCTGGGGCACCAGGCGATCGGCGCGGCCTATGGAGCGCGCATCGTGAGAGTAGAGCCCTGCCATGGCAAGAGCTCTGAGATCCTCCACGATGGAGAGGGCCTGTTTGACGGCATCCCGAACCGGTTCTCCGCTGGGCGCTACCACTCGCTCGCCGTCTGCGAAGAAGATCTTCCAGCCGAGCTCGAGGTCTCCGCCCGTACCGACGATGGTCTCATCATGGCGCTGCGGCACAAGGTAAACAAGGTCTATGGAATCCAGTTTCATCCAGAGAGCATCCTCACAGAACACGGACATCCTCTCCTGGAGGGCTTCCTGCGCCTCGCCGGCATCGACGCGCTCCGGCCCGCCCGGGAGACCGCATGACCGGCGGCGAAGAACTCATTATCGAGGGCGTCGTAACCACCCTGGGGCCGCGCCATGAAGAGGGTCGGAACGAAGACGTCAACATCTCGCCGATGGGACCGCTGGCCACCGAGCGGATGGACACCCTCCTGCTGAAACCCTACACCTCCTCCAGAACCTACCGCAACCTCAAGCGCCATGGAGAGGGCGTCTTCCATATCACCGATGATGTGGAGCTGATCGCCAGGGCGACCATTGGCCGGGTCGAGGCTCCCCTCAATGCGGCGAGGGAGATCCAGGGACGCTATATCGAGAGCGCCTGCCGCTTCTATGAATTTCGCGTCGAGGAGCTGGACGACCGTGAAGAGCGGACCCGCATCCAGTGCCGGGTCGTCCACAGCGAGAGGCTTCGCGACCTGCTGGGATTCAACCGGGCACGCAACGCGGTGCTCGAGGCGGCGATTCTCGCCAGCCGCACGGCCTTCCTCCCGCCAGAGGGCATCCTGCGGCAGCTGGATGACCTCCAGGTCCTCGTCGATAAAACAGGCGCCGAACCGGAGCAGCGAGCCTTCTCACTTTTGAGAGACTATGTAGAGAAGGCTGGTGAGCGGCAAGCCGGCGGGGGCGAGGCCAGGTGAGTTCGTCAGGCCGTAGCGTGACCATCGAAACTGGAAGCCGGCTTCACTTCGGCCTCATCGACCCGGTGGGCTCCAGCGGTAGGCTCTACGCCGGCACCGGCGTGATGGTCGATGCTCCCGGCATCCGCATGACCGCCCGGCTCGCCGAGGGTGCCGACCGGATAACCGCAACGCAGGGAATGGAGAAGCGCCTTGGGGAATTCATCCACCGGTACCGAGAGGCGACCGGCAGCCCGGCTCACTTCGACATCGAGCTTGCCGCCTGCCCCGCGGATCATCTCGGACTCGGAACGGGAACGCAGCTTGGAATGGCCGTCTCGCGCGCCTGCTCGAGCCTGCTCGGCCTTGAAGGAAACATCGAGACCATCGCCGGACGCACCGGCCGTGGGCGGCGCTCCTCCATCGGCGTACACGGCTTCGAAAATGGCGGATTCCTCGTTGATGACGGAAAGCTCAAGGAGGCGGGGCTCTCTCCGCTGCGCCACCGGATCGAGCTGCCCGCGGCCTGGCATTTCGTCCTCGTGATAGCCCCCGGGCACCGGGGAATGAGCGGCCGACAGGAGGCCGAGTGCTTTACAAAACTCGAGCCCGTTGCCGAGCAGACCGTGGCCCAGCTCGAAGCCCTGCTGGAAGAGGCCCTGGTGCCGGCCGGCCGAAAAGGGGACTGGCCTGTCTTCTCCCGGGCTCTCCATGAATTCGGGCTCATCGCCGGCCAGCCCTTCCAGGAAGCCCAGGGCGGGGCCTTCTCTACCACCCTCGCGGCCCAGGCGGCGGAATACCTGCTTGAGGCGGGTGTCGAGGGCGTCGGCCAGAGCTCCTGGAGACCCACCCTCTACGCTCTCCTGCCCGGCCGACAGGAAGCTGAAACGGCCGCGGGAGAGCTCCGGAAACGATTCGGACTGGGCCGGGAAGAGGTCATGATTACCCGCCCCTGCAGCCGGGGAGCCTCGGTCAAGATGCTGGACTGATCCGCCAGCCGACCGGTTGGTAAAGAAGCGCTCTTCAACAGGCTTGATCTGTCGTATCATTTGGTACTGAATGTGGGCCATCCATAACGTTCAGAGAGAGCTGGAGTGACATGCTGAATCCCGGAGAGTTCAAGAAAGGCCAGATCATTGAGATCGATGGTCACCCCTGCCTGATCGAAAAGATCATCATGCAAACCCCTTCATCGCGCGGCGGGAACACCATCTGGAAAGTTCGCGCAAGGGACCTTCGAACCAAGCAGAAGATCGACAAGCCCTTCCGCAGCGGAGATACGGCGAGCGAGCCGGATTTCGAGAAACGGCACGTACAGTTCCTCTACCGGGACACCAGCGACCTGCACTTCATGGACATGGACAGCTATGATCAGTTTGCTCTGCCGATCGATGGTTACAGTGAAGAGGCCAGCTACCTGACCGACAACCTCGAGGGCATTCGCTCCCTCGTCCTGGAAGACGAGGTCATCGGGATCGAGCTGCCCCTGACGGTGGACATTGTCATCACCGAATGCGATCCGGCGGTAAAGGGAAACTCCGCGACCGCAAGGCAGAAAAATGCCACCCTCGAAACCGGCCTGGTGATCCAGGTCCCCGAGCATATATCCAGCGGGGAGAATGTTCGAGTCGACACGACGAACGGAAACTTCATCGGCCGCGCGAAGGATTGACCGAGACTCAGGCCTCGCTCGAGTTGACGACCGGATCCGCCTCAAAGCTGTCCTCAACCGGCTCACGTCCGCTGAAACCCGATGTCAGCTCGTGCCAGTGATCAATGGTCTCTTCGCCCAGCCTCCAGCAGAGGTAGACGACCCTGTCTTCAAGCCGCGCCGGAAAATCAACCAGCCCGATGTTGGGATCCTTGAGCTCCACGCCCAGGTTCGAAAGCTCCTCGACAAACCCGGCCCGTTCATCGGCAAGATCGTGGAGGCTGTCCTGGAGCTCCTCGAGACGCTCGATGACGGCATCATCCTCGGCCTCCTGGCGAATCCCGAGGTAGGCCTCCTTCATTCTCTCCGTCTTCTCGACGATGTCCCTGACAATCCTGGAGACTAGAGGGAGAGTGCTTCTCGCCTCCTCCAGCTCAAAGAGTTTCTGTTCCCTGCTGATCGTGGTCATCGCTTGACGCTTATCCTCCAAGTGTCGTTCCTGCGGCTATTCTCTCCCAGCAGGGCCTGACAATCAATAGCTGAGGCATGGAGACGCCGCGCCGCCTTCAAAACAGATCGGAAAATCCCTTGACCGGCGGGGTGAGCTCTTCTCCTCGCCTGGTCACCAGGTAGATGTACTGGCGCGGATAGTAGGCCTTGAGGCTCCTGGTGTGCAGATCCTGGCGCACCGCATCGATGTTGAGATTATGAATGATGGAGATGCCGTAGCCGAGACTGACATAGTTGATGATCAGGTCAGTCGAACCCAGCTCCATAACGGCGGAATTATTCAGCTTTTGATGCTCGAAGGGCCGATCGATGAGTCGACGGGTGTCGGTGTTCTGGGTGTAGGACAGAAACGGGTATTCGGTTATGTCACTGAGCGCGATCTTGCGGCGATGGCTCAGCGGATGGTTGACCGGCGTTATCAGGATCATCTCACAAGGCGCCACCGGCCGAGCTTCGAGGTCATCGCGCAAAGGATCGATCAGGATGATGCCAACGTCGGTCCGCGCCTTACCGACCGACTCGATAATCTCCGCGGTACGCATATTGTGGATACTGATCTCTACCTTGGGAAAAAGGCTCCTGTATCTTCCAAGCAGGGGCGGAAGCATATGGGTCGCTACGGACTGGTTCGTCGAAATCGTCAGGCTCGTGCCTTCATACTGCGTATGACCACTGAAGACCGCGTCGATCTCCTCCTCGGTCGCAAACAGCTTCTCCGCCATCTCATAGAGTACCTGTCCCTCCCTGGTGGGCGTCACTCCGCGAGGATGGCGCTCGAGCAATTGCAGCCCCATCTCCTGCTCCAGATTCTTCACCTGGAGGCTCATGCTAGGCTGAGAGAGGCGTAAACGGCGCGCCGCGGCAGTGAAGCCTCCTTGCTGTACGACCGTGTAGAAGCCCCGCAAGCGGTTCAGGTCCATTTTAACGCTCCATCAGCTATCCATAGTTTAAAACTATGGGCAAGCATACCTTTTATTTATTAGACTTATATACTTTTCTTCCTTATTTTCTTCTTCTGTCCGCTTCTCCGCCGCAACAGAACCAACCCGCAGCGACAGAAAATCTTGAACCGCAGGCTCCTCAAATCAAAGATCCACCGCGCCCGGGTAACCGAGGCCAACCTGGACTATACCGGCAGCGTAACGGTAGACGCCGACCTGCTGGAGGCCGCCGACATCATCGAGCACGAGGAGGTCCACATCTACAACATCACCAATGGCTCGCGGTTGGCGACCTACGCGATCCCGGGTCCTGCGGGCTCAGGAGTCATCTGTATCAATGGAGCGGCGGCACACCTCTGCTGCGTAGATGACCTGGTCATCCTCGCCAGCTACGCCGAATATGATGAGAACGAACTCCGCGGCCATGAACCCACGGTCATCATGGTCGATGAAAAAAACCTGTCTCGACAGGAGGCGACCGCATGAGCCACCTGCCCGAACCCGGCAACCCCCGCCCCGCGGGAGACAAGGTCACCTCGACGGGACTGAGGACCCGCAAGCTGACAGGCGAAAAGATCACCGCCCTGACCGCGTTCGATTGCCTGGGTGCCTCGATTCTCGATGAGGCGGGAGTGGACCTGATTCTCATCGGAGACAGCCTCGCGAATACATCCCTGGGCTACGAAACCACCCTGCCGGTGTCGATGGCGGAAATGCTGTCCGCCGTCAGGGCCGTCAGGCGCGGCTCCAGCCGGGCCATGCTGGTCGCCGACATGCCCTTTGGCAGCTACCAGGTAAGCATCGAAGACTCCCTCTCTAACGCCATCGATTTTCTCAAGGCCGGGGCCGAGGCCGTCAAGCTCGAAGGCGGAGCCTCCCGAAGTCGGCTGGTGTCCGAGCTCTCCGGCAACGGAATCCCGGTCATGGGACACATCGGACTCACCCCGCAGTCGATCCATGCCATGGGCGGCTACAAGGTGCAGGGAAAAATACGGGAGGATGCCCTGCTCCTGCTCGATGATGCTCTCGCCCTCGAGGCCGCGGGCGCCTTCTGCCTGGTGCTCGAGGGTATGCCCGCTCCGCTGGCCGCTCAGATCACCGGCGCCCTTGAAATACCGACTATCGGCATTGGAGCCGGGGCGGGATGCGATGGGCAGATTCTCGTTTTTTCCGATTTATTGGGTCTCAGCGCGGGACAAAAACCAAAATTTGTCCGCCAATATGCCGAGCTGCGTTCCATAGCCATCAGGGCAATCGAGAACTATTGCCAGGACGTTCGAGAAGGCGATTTCCCTTCTGCCAGCGAGACTTACGGAAAAAACCCGGAAAAACACACCGAGAAACCGGCCTGATTTTCTGCGGCCGGATCCGCCAGGTTTCCCGCTACAGAGCCAACCCGGCCCGCCAATTTCCTTTGATTTTAACCACCTGATTAGACATGCTTGGATCTCGACTTGAACCCGTTTCGAGGTTAATTGGTGGTCTCTATACAGGATGAAAACATCGTCTTTCTGGAGTTGACACTCCGAAAGATCCAGGACTCCGTCTTGTCGGCTGAAATCGTTCAGACCGGGCATAATGCCACGGTACGCAAAGCGATTCATACCTGGGCCGGCCTGCGCGGCGCCTCGATCAAAGACCGGATCAGAAGAGAGGTCACGACCTATCGCATCGAAAACCCCTCGACGGATTCTTCGAACCCTTCCGAGCGGCTGCTCGGCAGGGTTCTCGATCACTACCTTGACCAGTATTGCCAGGCCGGGCAGAGTGTCTTTGGTGAACGCCTTGTCGTGGATGTACCCATGGGACAGGTGTCGGGACCACACGGCATCACCGAACGCCTGAAGACCATCGTCTGACCGTCCTCCGGCCCGGATGCGTACAGCTCGAATTGAAAGCAGCAGGGGAATAAAAACATGAGGCGCTCTGAGCAGGAAATGAAAGACCTCCTGCGCTCTCTCACCCTCGCCGCCGGCGCGCCCGGCGCCGAAGATGAGGTGCGCGCCCTGGTTCGCGAAAACCTCGGGGGAATCGGCGAGCTCTCCTACGACAGCCTCGGCAGCATCCTCTGCGAGAAATCCGGCGAAGTGGACTCCCCCAGGGTGATGATCGACGGGCACATGGATGAGGTCGGCTTCATGGTGCAGAGCATCACGAAGGAAGGAAGGATCAACTTCGTTCCGCTGGGAGGCTGGTGGGCCCATGTCCTCCTCAGCCAGAGGGTCGACATCGTCACCTCCGGCGGCAAGGTGCCCGGAGTCATCGGCTCGACTCCGCCGCATTTTCTCAGCGGCAAGAAGCGCGAGCAGCTCCTCGAGCTCGAGGATATGTACATCGACATTGGCGCCGCCAGCGAGGAGGGGGCCTCCGGGATGGGTGTCCGGATCGGTGACACCATCGTCCCCCACGCCGAGTTTACCGAGCTGAATGATCCCGACATCCTCAGCTCGAAAGCCTTCGACAACAGGGTCGGGATCGGGCTCATGATCGAGGCCCTGCTGGAATTCTCTTCGCGAGACCACCCCAATACGATCATCGGCGTCGGCGCCGCCCAGGAAGAGATCGGCTGCCGCGGAGCCGTGACCGCCTGCGAGAAGGCCTCCCCCGATGTGGGAATCGTCCTCGAGGGCACCCCGGCGGATGATATTCCAGGCTTCAACGAACCCCAGGCCATCCTCGGTAAGGGACCGCAGATCCGCTTCTACGACCCCACGGCGATCTCCAACAGGAGGCTTGCCGAGTTCGTTGCCGCGATCGCTGAAAAGGCGGGCATCGAGATCCAGCTCGCGGTACGGCGAAGCGGCGGAACCGACGCGAAGAGCATTCACCTGCACCGCGCCGGCGTACCCACGGTCGTGATCGGAGTGCCGGCAAGGTACATCCACAGCCACGTAAGCCTTATCAGCTGGCAGGATTATCTCAACACCGGGCGACTCGTCCGAGAGCTGATCGCGGAGCTTGATTCCGCCGCGGTCGAGAGCCTCACCGACTTCAGCTGACCGCCCCAGCGCACCGAAGAGCCGGAATTATTTGAAGCCGACGCCCCGGGTCAGGGTCTTGATCCTGCACAGGTACATGTCCGAGGTCAGGTAGAGAACGCTGCCGTCGTTTCCCCAGCCCACGTTGGCGATCCTTTCACCCGTGACGATGCGGCCCAGCAGCTTTCCCTCCGGCGAGATGACCAGCACGCCGCCGGGGCCGGTAGCGAAGACATTGCCCTTCGCATCGACCTTCAGCCCGTCCCCCCCTCCGCGGGAGATGCGCTCCTGCTTTGAAGAGTCGAAGAAGGCCCGGGGCGAACCCAGGCTCCCATCTTCTTTCACCGGGAAGGCCCTCCAGACGGGATCACGGCCATCGCTGTTGGCCACGTAAAGTGTCTTGTGGTCCGGTGAAAATGCGATCCCGTTGGGGCGGGAGATCTCCTTCGATTGCAGGCTGACGGTGCCATCCTTCTGCAGGCGGTAGACACCGCAGAAATCGATCTCGCGCATTGGATCCTTCTCCCTCCGGGGAAGCCCGTAGATCGGGTCGGTGAAGAAGATGTCCCCATTGTTACGGATCGCCAGGTCATTCGGGCTGTTGAAGCGCTTGCCGTTCCAGCGATCGGCAAGGGTGACCTTGCCGCCTCCGGCGGTGAGCACGGATATTCTGCGGTCGCCGTGTTCACAGGAGACCAGCCGGCCCTGCGCATCAAGAGCAAGCCCGTTACTGCCGGGCTCGCGGCCGTAATCAACTGCCCCCGTATAGCCGGAGGGCTTGAGGAAGACCGATGAACCGACGCCCTCCTGCCACTTGATGACCGAGTTGGGCGGAATATCCGAAAACAGCACGTAGCCGCCGAACTTATTGCCCTTCTCCGGAACCCAGACCGGCCCCTCGGCCCAGTCAAAACCGCCGCAGAGAACCTCGATGACGGCATCCTTTGAGATCAACCCATCCAGGGACGAATCGAAGCGATCGACGCGGCCGATCCTCGCAAAGTTGGTGGTGTTCTGGGGGAAAGCCAACGCGGGAAGCAGGGCAAAGAGGACGGCGGCAGTCGCCAGGAATATTTTCATAATATTTCTTCCTTCATTTGGTAAGGGCCGAACGCTTTCGACGCGGACTGAAAAAACGAAATCCGTTGTGAACCCTCAGGATCACCGCGGAAAGAGAAATGGCAGACCTCCTCGCCGAGGGGCTCCTCGGACCCGTCAGCGATTGAAGAGGCGCCTCCAGGCCAGCCCTGGCCTCTCGACACGAAAGGAGACAATTCGTGTGTGCTCCACCTCGGTAACGTAGGCCGTGCGGCCATCCGGACCGCCGAAG
>DODI01000477.1:0-6182 GCA_003509045.1 Planctomycetota bacterium
AGCAGGTCAGCGGGGGAGCGCCAGACCATCCTCAGCGGCGTGTGCAGCAGCTGGTTGTCGGCTGGCCTGAGCTCAGCCAGGCCGGGGTCGGCAAGACGCCGGCGGATGTAGGACCCTACAGTGTCGGAGGCATCCATGCCGGGAATCGGCTCCACCCGCTTGTCGGGATGCGTTGCCAACAGCCCCTCGTAGAGCGCGCGGGTCTTCGCCCGCTTGCCGGCCCCGTAAAACATCTGGGCGGCTCGCAAGGCTGTCCGGACCGTGTCAAATCGCAGAGGGTAGTCATCCACGTAGCCCAGAAGTGTTCTGGCTGCCCGGATCGAGTTGCCCCGGTCAAGATACGAAATGGCCAGCTCCTTGCAGGCTGCCGCGGCGGCCTCGGTGAAGGGATAGAGGCGGATGACCTCCCGGAGGCCATAGATCTCCCCGGATTTCCTGGCTGATCTGAGCTGGACGGCGGCCTTCGATTCGGTTTCCTGGAAGACCTCCCCGGGTTTCGGAACCGATTTTCGCAGGGAACGGATTTCAGACCGGATGAATTCTTCCGCAGGTATCTGAAGGAAACCATCGACCCTGTAAACAGACTTGTTTCCGGGTATGCCGGGCAGGCGGGATTTGTCCGTTGCGGGGCGCTCGACATCGAAGCTGAGCGCATCGTGGAAGGCGGTCAGGGCCCCTTTTGATTTCCCAGCTTTTTTGAGGAAGAGGCCAAGGACGATATTCGCGCTGACCTTTCGCGTAGGATTGTTTTCAACGCGAGTACGAATCTTCAGGAGCTCTTCAGCCCGGTTGGGTTCGGCTTCTCGAGCCAGCTGTTCAAGGGTCTCGGCGGTGGCCAGCTGGATCCCGTCGAGCTCGGAATTGGCCGGAGGTGGACTGGGCCTGGTCTCGATCCAGGATTCCAGGGTGTCGATTCCCGCATCCAGGTCTCCTGACCGTAACCTCAGCCGGGCGAGTTCCAGCAGGTCGCGGGAGTCTCTCTTCTCTTTTTTCTCGAGCCGGTCAAGATCGCTCCGCAGGTCGCTGTAGGCTACGAATCCTCCGGGGTGGATCACCACGAGGCGATTCTCAGCCAGCAGCATATTTCCGCCGGCCTCGGGGAAATCCCAGAGATCACGTGATAGCAGCTTTCCGTCGAGAGCTGAGAGCTGCAGCAGCGAGCGTCTGCCGCTCAGCAGGATCCTGTTGCCGGCAAGGAGGCCTCGGCCCTGGGGGTGGATGCTCGGGTCAAGCTCGAAGCTCCAGAGGATCTTTCCACGAGCGGCGCCCGAAAGCCCGACAGCGCTGACCCTGGATCCAGCGAGAAAACAGGCGGTAGTGTTTCGCCCGATGAGACTCGAGTGTTCTTCCCGCGAACAGCTCCAGGTGGTCGTTCCATCGGAGGCACGAATTGAAAGAAGCCGGGTCGAGTCCTGTGGCGCCGCGATGACATCGCCGTTTCCGGCCGGGATGAGAGCGCTCGGATGCCAGCGGTTCTCATCTCGAATCGACTCCTTGAGACCTCTGGGGGAGAGAGAGTCGTATTCCTTAATCCAGGAGATCGTTCCGTCCTCAGCGTCCACGCTGGAGATAAATCCATGGTTGGATAGGTAGAGAACGTTTTGTTCGATGACCAGGGGAGGCGAGGGGGTGGCTCCCAGTCCCAGGAAGTCAGCGTTATCTTTGCTTCCGAGGTAGGTTTTCCACAGCAGCTCGCCTTCTCCATCCATCCGCGCCAGGTAGCAGAGGACCTGTTTTTCAGCCCTGACGTTGATCGGCAGGATGAGTCCGCCTCGATGGGGCGTACCGGCGGCGGGAGCTATGCCCTGGGCCGCCTTCTTGTCGTCGCCTCCGGCTTTTCGAAGAGCGTCCGTCGACAGGTTGAGCTCCTGCGTCTCAGGGTCGTAGGTGAATTCGCGCCTCCATGCGAGCTCTCCCGTTTCGAGCGCCAGGGCCTGGAGGGTGTTTCCATGAACGGCGAAGCAGGTCTCCCCGTTGCTTACGGGCGCGCCTGGCTGGAGGTAGCCAGTAGTCCGCGCCCCCAGCGCCGCCTGCCAGCGGGGTCTTCCTGAGGAGAGGTCTAAGGCGGTCAGCTGCCGCTCATGTTGCAGCAGAGCCACTCCGGATGCGAGGGTCGGATGGTAGGGGATCGGGATGTCGATTCCACCCTGGTCAGCTCCATCTCGCGCCGTTCTTCGCTCGCCTACGAACCGTCGGAAGTCCTCTTCGCTTGACTGTTGCCGCCACAGGACCCCGCCAGGCCTGAAGCCCTCCTGTGGAGAGCGAATGCCGCGGCTGTAGGAGACCGGATCGAGGAATGGACTGAGGGCCGGGATGGGAGCGCGGGAGGGCTGTCCGATGGATGCGGGGGATATTTTCAGCAGGGCGGTTATGGTGGTTTCGAGCGGCGGGGTTCGAGCTTCGGCGGGGTTCGCGGCCAGGATTTCCTTCAGCTGTTCCTGGTGGCGGGAGAAGGCGGCTGCATCAGCGAGCGCCAGGTCCGCCTGCAGGGCTGATATGAGGACCCTGACTTTTTCCTGTGGAGCGAGCCTTGTGATTCCTCCCGCTCCAGGCTGGAGCAGGCGCCTGCTCCAGTGGCTTGCGGCAGGCCAGTCTCCCTGAAGTATTCTGTAGCCGATCTCTTCCCGCAGGACCACGTCGGCGATCTTCGCTTCGGGGAAATCTCTCAGGATCCGGTGCCTGAGCAATGCACGGGAACGGTCTGTTAGAATCGCCTCGGTGTCCTCCGAATAGAGGCTCCAGAGTCCTTCCAGGACGGCATCAACGCGTTCGCCCAGACGCCGCCGCCATTGCGCCGGAAGGAGACGTCTGAAACGTTCAAGGGCCTTTCTGACACCCAGCGAGACGCCCGCATCGTTTGATACCACCAGGTTGATGGAGGGCTTGTCGAGCAGTCCAATCCAGGTTTCGAGTCCTTCGGTAACACTCTTCCAATCTTTCTCGGCCGAGCGTTCCTGCAGCTCTTGCCAGAGCACCTGGAAGTCCTGCGAGGTGGGAGGAAAGAGCCCCGATGACTCATCCTGCTGAGACCTGAGCAGGCCGCCTGGAGCGAAGGCCAGAAGCGCAGCGCAGAGCGTCAGGGCTGAATTGCTGGGTACTCGCATGAATTCCGGGAGCTTCCTGGTAAAAGTGGCCGATTTGCGGCTTCAAACCGAATCAGAACCCACATTTTTTATAGGGAGCGTTGTCCCGGCCGTCAAGTCCTGCCTGTGGATCAGGAAGTATGTTTCCCGGAAGCCTCAGGTGCTGAGGTCAACGTTCAGGGAGCGCGAGACGGCATTGTCGATGGTCGCTTGCCGTTCTCGGCGGGGACTGTTGTAGACATGACTGAATACGGCTGAGAGGGTCTCGACGGGCTGGGTTCCTCTTCCCGGGAGCGACAGGTCTTTGTAGAAGAGCATCAGCAACAGGTCTTCACCCGGCTCTCCGTTGAAGGGGACATTCAGCACGCCGGACCAGCCCGGGCCAGGCGCCTGCGGCGATCGGTCCTGTCTGTCGGAGCGCCAGAGGCTGCGGGGGGCTTCCATATCGATGGATCCCCAGCTCTGGAGGCATTGCCAGGCGCCGCCGTCCATTTTACGGCTGACCAGGGCCGCATTCGCTCCGAAGCCCCGCTTGAGGGTTTCCCAGGCCAGCTCCTGGCCTTCCTGTGATCGCAAGCGGCTGCCGGCGAGGCCGGCAAGCGTTTCGAGGAGCTTGCTCCGGGACAGCTCTCTTCGTTCGTGCATTTCGGGCTTTGATTCTTCAGGTGCCGCGCAGGCGGGAGGGGCCTCGCCGGCGCCATCTGCCATCACCGACCTGACTGTTTTCAGCAGGTCCTCTTCAAAGTCGAGGATGGGCTTGGTTATGTAGTCCATCGCGCCGAGGCGAAGGGCCTCGAAGGCGTTGTCCATGCTGTTACAGCCGGTCGCTATAATGACCTGGACGGCCGGGTCGACCCTCTTCAGTTCACGGAGGACTTCGAGTCCATGCATTCCGGGCATGACGAGGTCCAGCAATACGAGGTCGATGTCATCGCCCTGTCGCGCGAATATATTCAGGGCCTCGCCGCCGCTCGCAGCGGCGGAAACCTCAAAACCGGTGCTCTCAAAGTAGAGCTCCAGGGCGTCCCGGATAAAGGCCTCGTCATCGACGAGGAGAATGTGGGGCAGTCCTCTCTCTCCGTTCAACGCGCTTTCCCCCGGTCTCTGCTTCATGCCTCTACCGCCATGTTGAGGATTGTCGAGAGATCATCGAGCTTGAATGGCTTGAGCAGGTGGGCGTGGCAGCTTTCGAGGATCTCTTCGGGCATGCTCTCCGCCAGGTTGCCTGTACAAAGGATGATCCTGGCCTGGGGGTCCGCCTGCTTGAGTCGGCGGAAGGTGTCGATTCCGTCGCTGGAGTTCTTCATGCAGACGTCGAGGATGATGAAGTCGAAATCCCGTGTACGGCAGACATCGATGGCCTCTTCGCCCGTGGATCGGCAGACGACATTGTCGGTTCCGAGGAAGTCGCTGAGCATCTGCCTGATCTGCTCTTCATCGTCGATGACCAGGATGCGGTGGTTCCCCTCACGGTTTTCCAGCGCGGCCGGGTCGCCGGAAGCCGCTGGAACGGCTCCACCGGCAGCCTGCTCGAAGACCGGCAACGCGATCGAGAAGGTCGTGCCCATTCCCGGGGCGCTCTCCACGGTGATCCGGCCGCCCCGCGACTGGATGATGTTGTAGCAGACCGACAGTCCGAGCCCGGTGCCTTCCTGCCGCCCGCCTCCGAGCGCTCCCTTCGTGGTGAAGAAGGGGTCGAAGATCCTGTTCAGGTTCTCTTTCGGGATGCCGGATCCCGTATCGCCAACGGTGATCTCTATCATTTTTTCAGGCCCGGATCTCTTTACCGACAGCGTGATCCCCCCCCTGGCCTCAATCGCATGGATTCCATTGATGAGGAGATTCAGGATGACCTCCTGTAGCTGCCCGGCGCTGATGGCGGCGGTGGGAACCTCCTGGATATCGAGCGAGATCTCGATGCCATTGGATTCGGCCTCTTTCTTGACCAGGCAGAGAGCGCCGTGGATGACATCCTGTACATCGCAGGCGGAGTTTTCTTCTCCTCTGCGGTTGTAGGATGAGAGACTTCCGGTCAACTCCTGCGCCCTCTGGGCCTGGGTGAGAGCCACCTCTACCAGCTGCGGCATATACTTTGGGTTCTTCTTGGCGAGCTGGGCGTACCCTGAGATTCCGGCCATGATATTGTTAAACTCATGGGCGATTCCCGATGCGAGGAGTCCTATGGTGGCGATCTTCTCGGTTCGTACCAGCTCGTACTGTGATTCTACCAGCTGCCGGTTGCGTTCGGTGAGCTCATCTGTGGCGCTCTTCAGGCGCAGTGAGGAGCGGATCCTCGCCAGCAGCTCAGGGTGCTTGAACGGTTTCGGGATGAAGTCGTCGGCGCCGGCGTCGAGTCCTTCGATCCGGTTGTCGACCGAGCCCTGCCCAGTCACCAGGAGAATCATCATCCCCCGCGTGGCCTCGTCGCTTTTCAGTTCCCTGCAGACCTCGATTCCATCCACTCCGGGCAGAATCCAATCGAGCAGGATGAGGTCCGGTTTTTCCAGGCGAGCGATCTCCAGGGCCTCCTCTCCGCTCATCGCTGTCAGCGTCGAATAGCCCTGCATCTCGAGAAGACGGGAGATCGCTCCGAGGAGCTCTTCGTTGTCGTCAACGATCAGGATCTTTCCCGGCTCGGCGACCTGGTTTTCTCTTACAGTCTCGGTCATGCGCTTTCATCTCCGGCCGGCTGAGATTCTGTCTCTTCACGGTTGAAGTTCAGATTCGAGTCCAGGGTCTCCAGCAGCACGTTGGCGTTTGTGATGATGTGCTCGACGTCCTTGCGAACAGCAGCCGTCAGGTGCTCGTCCATCAGGATCAGCTCGGCGTAGCAGAAGATCGCGTTGAGAGGATTTTTCAGGTTGTGGGCAAGGCTCCTCATGCTCTCGCGGTGACGAAGCTCCTGGTGCGAGGGATCAAGCAGGATGGACTGCCATCGCGTCATCGCCCGGATGCGGCAGTCCAGCTCTTCCCGTCTTCCCGGGAGTACGACAAAATCAGTGGCTCCGTTTTCAATCCAGAGTCTGCCCTCTTTCTCGTCGCTTACCGCAGCCAGGGTTAAGGGGGGGAGCCCATCTCTTTCAAGAAGGCTATCCAGGT
>DODI01000498.1:0-3371 GCA_003509045.1 Planctomycetota bacterium
TTGGAGAGCACTATATCGAACTCTGGGGGCTTTCATACCCAGCGTATAAGAAGCGACGCAAGCTTAAGGAATCGCTCTATTCAAAACAGGGCCTGAAGCTGATTGGTCTTGATGCTTGCCTCTTTATCAATAAGACAATTCGTCAAACTGAGTTGGAGTTGGACCGCATCTTTTCAGAATACGGTCTTCGTACGCAGAGAAAACGACCCTACACCTTGAAGGCTATCACTCAACAGGTGAATTACCCTTGGTCGGAAGATGTCGTTATTGAGCACATCAGAGAATTCATGGCGAAACACGGTGAGTTTCCAACGCAAAAAAAACTCCGAAAGCATGGATTGTCTGGATTGGACGCCCGGATTCACCAATTTGGTGGATTTCGCTATTTCCGTCGTGTCCTCAAGGAACCTCAATGGCAACCACCCTACAAGTGGACTGAAGAGGCCGTACTGGAACGAATTAAAACCCTCTGCCATGAACTCGGAAGATTTCCTAAAGACTGCGAGTTAGGTAGTGATCTGAAAAATGCTGTACACAAAAATGCCGTACGTAACAGCAAACATCTCCAAAAACGAGACCTGAACTATTTCCGAGAGCTTCTGGGATACGAAATTACGAAGCGTAGCAAAGGGTATTGGACTCCCAAAAATGTCGAGCAAGAACTGCTTGCTGTAATCAAAAGAAACAATGACGAGTTCCCGACTAATACCAGATTACGTGAAATGAAACGTTCCGACCTGGCTAGTGGAATACAGCAGGCTGGGGGATTCAATGTTTGGCGGAAAAATCTTGGCTATAAGGTCCTTCAACGCTCACCGGGACAGATCACAAACGAAGCTCTTATCGAAGAGCTGAAACTATTGATCGAGAAATACGGTGCGATCCCAAAGCAAAAAGAATTAAGAGAAATCGCCCCTGCATTTCTTTATGCCGTAACGCGACGAGGGGGAGTCCGTGCATTCGTTGGCAAACTTATAGAACAGGGGATGTACGAAGAAATATGTAAGCGTTTTCTGTCGAGACCAGGAGGAAACAGGAAGTCCAACTAGCAGATCTTTGAACACGGTGTTTCAAATGGGTTTCTTCGCATTCCTTAATACTCATTAGGATTTTTGCCGGAGCCCGTGTTTCAGTAGAATAAGAACATGCCTGGACTAACCGCGCTTACAACTCGATCCGGCACCCGGGGAACAGCGCGTCTGCACCCTCTCTTTGCCGCGGCTATGGCCGCTGTTTTCCTCCAGACCTGCAGCGCCCGCGCTCTGGAGGAGGCCGCGGGCATCGAGCTCTTCGAGAAGAAGATCCGGCCGGTGCTCGTCGAGCGTTGCTACAAATGCCACTCCGCCGGGTCGAAGAAGCTCAAGGGCAAGCTGCGGGTCGACAGCCTGGAGGGGCTCCTCAAGGGAGGCGACACCGGGCCCGCCATCGCTCCCGGGAACCCGGCTGAGAGCCTGGTGCTCGCGGCGCTGAGGTACGACGAGCTCAAGATGCCGCCGGGCGGAAAGCTGCCGGAGACCGTCGCGAAAGACTTTGAAGACTGGATCCGGCTGGGAGCCCCGACACCATCTTCCTTTGGAAGCCCGGCCCCCGCGGCCGCGCCAGAAACAACGATCGACTGGAAAGCGGAAGCCGGCTTCTGGTCGTTCAAACCTCTGACCGATTACCCGGCTGGGAAGATCGATTCCCGCGCGCCGATTCGAAATCTGATCGACAGCTACATCTCCAGCCGCCAGGGGAAAAATAAGCTTCAGGCGCAGGGTGAAGCGGACCGCAGGACGCTCATTCGCCGGCTCTCCTTTAACCTCATCGGACTCCCCCCTACCCCCGCGGAGATCAACGATTTCGTCAACGACAAGGATCCGAGCGCCTGGCCGAACCTCGTTACGCGGCTGCTGGATTCACCCCACTACGGCGAACGCTGGGGGCGTCACTGGCTCGATGTCGTACGCTACGCCGACTCCAACGGCGCCGATGAGAACAAGTCCTATCCCCTCGCCTACCACTATCGCAACTACGTCATCGAGGCCTTCAACCAGGACCGGCCCTTCGATGAGTTTGTCCGTGAGCAGCTCGCGGGCGACCTCCTGCCGGACCCCGGCGAGACCTCGATCACCAACCGGCGGCTGACGGCGACCACCTATCTCGCCATGGGAATCAAGATCGATGCCGAAAAGGATGGAGAAAAAAAACGATCCGACATCATCGACGAGCAGATCGATACGATCTCCCGCTCGCTGCTGGGTGTGACCGTCGCCTGCGCCCGCTGTCACAACCACAAATTCGATCCGATTCCGACGAGCGACTATTACGCCATGGCCGGAGTGCTCAGGAGTACCGACCTGGCCAATCGAAAGCTCGATTCCGGTGAGCGGAGGACGCTCCAGAAAGAGATCACCCGCCTCAAGGAAGACATCGAGAAGCTGCGCGCGAAGGCCGATGCCCGGATCGCCGGGGAAGCGAAAGAGAATATCGCAGCCTATCTCCAGCACGCGGTCGGTGTGCTCGAATGGCAACGGCACTCTGTTCCGGTCACCCTGCAGCTCGCCCTCGCCGAGACATCCGAGGCCCCCTATACACCGGCGGCCTCCATCGTCAACATCGAGCAGCTCTCCAGGCATCATCTCCTTCGCGAGGCGGAGACCTACGACCGCGGTACAGCTCGGCCGGATGAGCTCTATGGCAAGGGCATCGGCATCATCTCAGACAAGGGAGCGCCACTGACCTGGGCCGAATACGATATCGAAGTGCCTATAGAGGGTGCCTACCAGGTCGAGTTCCGCTACGCCGCCCAGGCATCCCGTCCTGGAAAGCTGTCGATCAACGGCAAGGTCGTCAACGATAAGAGCATGGCCCAGGTAACCGGCACCTGGCACCCCGACAGCCAGAAATGGTTCGTCGAAGGCCGCTACAAATTCAAGGAGGGCAGGAACATCCTGCGCTTCGAGGCCGCCTCCCTCATGTCCCACCTCGACAAGCTCGTGGTCGCCAGGGTGGCGCCGCTTTCCGCCCCGGTGACCGAGGCCGAGAGCTTCCAGAGAGGAAACGTCAAACCCTACACATCAGATGATGTGGTCTACGTTTCGGACCCGGCGAATACCGCGAGCGTTTATTTCATGGAATACGACATCGAGGCTCCCGTTGACGGAACCTATTCCCTCCTGCTGCGCTACGCCGCGCTCGAGTCGCGCCCGATGGTCCTGTCCGTCGATGGCAAGATCCTCTCGGAAAAAGCGCTGGCCAAAACCAGCGGTGGATGGGGCGCGACCCACCAGAGATGGCATCGGGAAGCCGAACTCGAGCTGACCACCGGCAGGCACACCCTGCGGTTCGAACGCAAAGGCGCCGTCTCGCACCTCGACCAGCTGCGCCTG
>DODI01000498.1:3683-5441 GCA_003509045.1 Planctomycetota bacterium
CAGCTGCGCCTGGTCCCGCCGATCCCCGGCAATCGCGAGCTCCCCTCGCCCGCGCGGCTGGCCAGCGAAAACCAGCTCGACCTGGGAGCGCTTCATCAATGGGCCCGGTTCATCGGCACCCAGGACAAACCGAACGCCCCCTTCTACCTGTTGAACGCTCTCAGCCACCGACACGGAAACTTCGTGGCGGAGAGCCAGGAGTCCCTCGCCAAGCGCAAGCCGGGCAACCCCATCTCCAGGAAGCTGCTCACCCCAACCCCGAAAAGCCCCGGTGAACTTCCTGCCCGGGCCAGGCTACTGGTCACCGCGGCCCTGGCCGAAGACCGCATCCCGATGTTAGAACCGCTCCACCAGGTCCTCACCGGGAAGCAGGGTCCCTTCACTCCCTACCGCCACACAACCACGCACTATTCCCCGGCTGAACAACAAGCCGTCACCGCCCTCGCCCGGTCCATAGGCAAACTGGAGGACAGGGCGAAGGGTATTCCAGCTGTCACCGTGATGGCCGTGAGAGACGGTTCGGCAACCGACCACCCCGTCTACATCCGCGGAAATCACCTCCAGAAAGGCCCCGTTGTTCCACGGCGATTCCTGACGATTGTCGAGGGACTCGAGCAGACGGAATACCCGAAAGACCAGAGCGGACGGCTGCGCCTGGCGAACTCCATCGTCTCTCCCTCGAATCCCCTGACCGCCCGCGTCATCGCCAACAGGATCTGGCGCTGGCATTTCGGCCGAGCCCTGGTGAAGACCACCGAGAACTTCGGCCACTCCGGCGAACAACCATCTCATCCGAAATTGCTCGACCACCTCGCCCTCAAGCTGATCGAATTCAAATGGTCCATCAAGAAGCTCAACCGGTATATCGTCTCCTCTCACACCTACCGGATGAGCGGCTCCTATGCTCCGGAAAGCGCCGACATCGACCCTGAGAACCGCTGGTATTGGAGATTCCAGCCACAACGGCTCGAAGCTGAAACCATCCGCGATGCCTTTCTCTTCACCGCGGGACGTCTTGACCGGACGCTCGGGGGAGGGCCGACCAGCAAGGTACGCTCCCAGGACCCCTCGCCGGAAAACCTGCGGCAGAACCGGGCCTTTTACGAATCGAGCCGGCGGCGCTCCGTCTATCTGCCGATTATTCGAACCAATGTTTACAAGCTCTTCACGCTCTTTGACTTCCCCAACCCGGCGGCGCCGGCCGGCAACCGGACCACCACCACCGTTCCAACCCAGGCTCTGTTCCTGATGAACAATCCATGGATGAACGAGCTTGCCGGGGACATCGCGAAAAATGTCACCGGCGCTCTCAAGACCGACCGTGAGCGCCTCAGCTACCTTTACGAATCATTGCTCGGCCGCCTGCCCGTGGAGGACGACCTCGCGGCGGCTGAAAAACTACTGGGAGCCGTACGTGGACAGACCGACCTCGAAAAACTTCCCCTGGCGGACTGGCAAGCGCTCTGTCATACAATGCTCATGTCGAGTGAGTTCCTTTACACCCGCTAGCCCAATCCGGAAATCCCTGGCGCATTCACGATGACCTATCAGCCTTTACAACCCGGCCAGCACCTCCCGGCCCGCAGGGACCTGCTGAGGTCCTGGTGCCTGGGATTCGGAGGACTCGCCCTCGCCGACCTTCTCCAGGCCGAGGGTAAAACCGGTGGCGGCGTTCCGCTCCATCCCCTCGCTGCCAGGAAACCGCATTTCAAGCCGCGAGCCAAGCGGATCATTTTCCTCTTCATGCATGGCGGCCCT
>DODI01000321.1:0-2805 GCA_003509045.1 Planctomycetota bacterium
CAGGGATCCCGGTATCGATTGCGCCCGAAGCCAGGGCGCCGAGAGTAATTTCATTCTCTTTGGCGATCCGTGCTCGGATATCGCCGACATCGAGGGCTGCGGCGGAGTGCTCGCCTATGGGGGGCCGATCACGACGTCGACCCATAGCTTTGACGGAGAGAGTTGGCTTACCATTACCGGCTGGTTCGTTGTGGTCAACGAGGGCGTTGGCTGCCTCGGCACTACCGGCTACAGAAACATGATGGCGCACGAGCTCGGCCACGGACTCGGCTACGGACATGTCGATGACTCCCGGGCGCTGATGTACGCCTCCTGCTGCAGGGGCATCAACGAGACCGACAGAACCTGCTCAACCTACGCTTACCCTGCCCTCGACGAGGCCAATGAGCGCCCCCGGGCGCTGGCGGGTGCGGACATGGACCTCGTTCTCCTCGGCGACACCGTTCGCCTCCGCGCAACGGTGAGTGATGATGGCTTGCCTGTGGACAGGGAGCTGGAGAGCACCTGGGCGGTCATCAGAGGTCCCGGAGAGGTCGTCTTCGCGGATCCAGGCGAGCCTTCGACAACGGCCTCCTTTTCAGAGTCAGGACAGTACATCCTGTCGCTGGTCGCTCATGATGGAGAGCTGCTTCATGTCGACCAGGTGGAGATCAATGTCGAGATCCTGATCGGCAGCAAGGCGAGGGAGAGCTTTCGACAGGGTAGCGATGGCTATTCGGCGGCGGTCGACACCTATGTCGGGGCGGCCTCGCCGGCTGAAGCGCATGGCGCTGACCAGGCCCTGCGCATTGACAGCGACTTTCCAGGCGGGTCGGGCAGCGCCGCCCAGGGGCTGTTGCGTTTCGGCGACATCTTCGGACCGCAGCCGGGGCAGCTGCCTCCCGGGGTCGAGATTGAGAGAGCCTGGCTCGAGCTGGAGACGACCAACGCCGGCGATGGCGCCGCAATCTACAGGATGCTCCAGCCCTGGAGCGAGCTTTCCGTCTGGAGCGACTTTGGCGGCGATGGAATTCAGCCGGGGGTCGAGTCCGTTTCCGCGTTGCAGGCTGACGTGGTCGGCGCGGGAGGCACGGTAGAGGTTGACGTCACCGAGAGCCTGGCGGCCTGGTCACTCGAGCCCTCATCCAATAATGGCTGGGCCTTCCTGCCGGTGGGCTCCGATGGATGGCAGTTCGCCTCATCGGACAGCGGCGCATCCGCTCCGAGGCTGCTCGTCGAATACCCGCTCATCGAGCGGCGGGAGCCTGTCTCCATCGGAGACGAGTGGGATTATTTCAAGGGCAACCGCGAGGTGGACGAGGAGTGGAGGGAGGTCGATTTCGTTCCAGATGATTCCTGGCTTGCCGGCCCGAGCGGCATCGGCTACGGAGACGGAGATGATGAGACCATTCTGGACGACATGGAAAACCGCTATCTGACCGTCTATTGCCGGAAGAATTTCGAGGTGGCCAATCCCGGCATCGTCGAGACGCTGGAGCTGAGCGTCGACTATGACGACGGCTTTGTCGCCTACCTGAACGGCACCGAGGTGGCGCGGTCTGAGAACATGGGCCTTCCCGGCAGCCCTGTAGGCAGGAACCAGCGCCCGGATTCGAGCCGTGAGGCCGGGGAGCCCGAGGTGTTCGAGCTATCTCCGGGGCTGCTGCGCGGCGGCGTCAACGTGCTGGCGATCGAGGTCCACAACAACGGCTCCGGCTCCGGCGATCTCTCGATGATTCCCCGGCTGGAGGCATCCTATATGCTGATCGGAGGAAACGGGGCCTGGCGCTACCTGCCGGGAGAAGAGCCGCTCCCCGGGGACTGGAGCGAGCCAGGCTTCGATGATTCCGCCTGGTCCCTCGGCCCTGCGGGAATCGGCTACGGAGATGGAGATGATCTGACCGAGCTGGCCGACATGCGGAACCGCTACGTCAGCGTTTTCTGCAGGAAATCATTCTGGATCGACTGTCCCGCCGAGCTGAGCCTGGCTGTCCTGACAGCGGTCTACGATGACGGCCTCGTTCTCTACCTCAATGGAGAAGAGCTGGGCCGAGCCAATATGCCCAGGGGCTCAGTCTCGCGTAACACCACGGCGTCGAGATCGGTAGAGAGCGCCGTCGCCGCGCTCGATATCGATGGCGGGCTTCTTCGGCAGGGGGAGAATGTCCTGGCGGTGAGTGTTCACAACTCCAGCCGCGACAGCTCCGACCTCTCCTTCATGCTGACGCTCGCCCCGGCCCTCGTCTCCCGTCCGGCCTGTGAAGAAGAGCCGGTTGGGCGCCCGGCTCTTTTTCGACGCGGAGATGTGACTGCGGAGGGAGAGCTCGACATCACCGATGCGGTCAAGATACTGCTCACCCTTTTTGTGGGCGGGCTTGAGCTGCTCTGTCCGGATGCCGCGGATGTAGATGATGATGGAAGGCTCCTTGTGACCGATGCGGTGCGTCTGCTCGGCTATCTCTTCGGCGGGGACGAGCCGTTGCCTCCGCCCGCGTTCAGCTGCGGTGAAGACCCCACTCCTGACGAGCTGGGAGCCTGTGAGGGCGGCGGCTGTGAGGCCTGAGCTCGGCTCCGCCGCCGGATGCTGATTGCCGAGCGGGCGGCGGGAGGGTTAGACTTCGTTTCCTGATGAGCAAGACAACCCCAGGCTGGTGTTTCTCCATCGATGTGGGAGGCACCTTCACCGATTGCGTCGCCCGGACTCCCGGGGGAGAGCTTCGTATTCTGAAGGTTCTGAGCTCGGCGGCCCTCAAGGGCAATGTGGAGGCAGCCGAGGCTGGCAGCCTTCGCGATCAGAGCCTGCGCCGCGAACCGAATGATTTTTTC
>DODI01000506.1:0-8632 GCA_003509045.1 Planctomycetota bacterium
TGCCCTCTTGAATGCCGGGTGCCATGGGTATTAGGATAGTCGGTCCGCCTCCCGGTACAGGGAGAGCGGAAACGCAAACTCAATTCAACAGAACAGAAACCAGAACTCTTAAGGAGAATATGCCATGGACGTTCCCGAAACGATGAAAGCCCAGGTCTTTTACGAACCGGAGAAGATGACTCTCGATGAGGCGAAACCGGTTCCGGAAATTGGCCCTGAGGAGGTTCTCGTCAAGGTACACGCCACCGGCATCTGCGGTTCGGATATTTCCTACTACTTCGGTAAGGCCGCAGTCGGAACCGAGGACCCGCTCGTGCTCGGACATGAGATCTCTGGCGTCATCGCCAGGGTCGGAGAAATTGCTGCCGAAAAAGGTGGGTTCGAGGTCGGTGATCCGGTCGTCGTCAATCCTGTGCAGTCCGATGTTGACTCACCCTGGACCCAGAAGGGTCTCTCCAACGTCGATCTTGGAGACGTCGTTGGCATCACGAAGGACGGTGGTTTCGCCGAGTACTGCGTTTCTCACTGGTACTGGACCGTCAAGGTGCCCCAGGACATGGACCTCGACATCGCGGCCTCGGCCGAGCCGCTGGCCTGCGGACTCTACGCTGTCAAGAACCTGAACATCGAGGCCGGCCAGTTTGTCACCATCTTCGGACCCGGCCCCATCGGGCTCATGATGGTCCAGATGGCGAAGGTCTACGGCGCCGGAAAGGTACTGCTCGTGGGTACCCGGGATGAGCGACTCGATGTCGGCAAGGAGCTCGGTACCGACCTCATCGCCAACACCAAGGACCCCGAGTCTCCCAACTACGTCGAGGATCTCGACAAGTTCATCCGGGATAACAATGATGGCGAGCTCTCTGACCGTACCATCCTCGCCACCGCCAACCTCGGGGCGATCAAGTCCGGCATCGACACAGCCGGCAATGCCTCGACGGTCGTCATCTTCGGGCTTCCCGGCGACAACGACGTCCACAGCGTCAGCGGCATCCAGTGCATGCTCAAGGACATGACCATCCGCTACTCCTGGCTGGCGCCGGACACCTGGCCCGAGGCGGTCGAGCTCCTCCACAGCGGCAAGGTTCGGGTCGAGCCGATCCAGAGCTACAGCTTCGCGCTCGAGGAACTCGGCGACTCGCTGCACAAGGTCAGGAACCGCGAAGGCAACGCGATCAAGCCTCTCATGAAAAACTAGGCGCGGCCTGGAGAAAATCAAGCCGGGGTCCACCGTCATCGCGGACGACGGACCCCGGCTTTTTTATTCTCCTCCTGAAGCTCAATCGTTGACGCTGTCGCCGCCGATCAGGAAGCCCATATCCCTGTTGGCGGTATTCCTGCTTCCGCCCCCAACGACCGAGTGATCGCCATTGGCGGTATTGTTGCGGCCGCCGCCAATAAAGGAGAACTCTCCGTAGGCAAAGTTGCCTCCTCCTCCGCACACGGTAGAACCCCTTGCCTCGGCCGAGTTTCCCCAGCCGCCGCTAACCGTGGCCGCTCTTCCAATGGCGTAGTTGCTGTCTCCTCCACTAACAACGGCCGCCTCGCCGTTGGCGATATTGTTGTAGCCTCCCGCCACCGTTGAGAGCCAGCCTCCCAGGCTGTTGCGGGCGCCGACGATCAGCCCTCCCCAGCTCCAGTAATTGTTCATCGCGCCCACTACGAGATTGTGGGATCCGGTCCTGTAGTTGCCATCGTCGGTATCGCCGACTCCATCATCGGTACGATTCTCCTGGTAGCCGATGATCAGGTTGCCGAGACCATTGGTGCGATGGGCGCTTGGATCCCATACATCTCCCGCGCTGTTTCCCCAGCTCGAGCCCATCCCGTTCACAAGCTGCAGGTTCGCGCCTGTAATGATAATTGTAGGCACCCGGGTGCCCTGGTTATCTATCGGGACCTGGACCAGGCTCAGATGGCTGAGTATCTCGGCCTGCTCGGCCGTAAGAACCGGGCCGGCCTGGGCGCAGGCGACTGGCACCGGCTCATCCCCTCCGTTAAAAAGCCAGCGCAACAGGTAGACCGCATCGCCGATATCCCGGGCGCCGTCACCGTTGGTATCACCGTTCACCGCGGCGGTCGGATCTTCATCGCCGCCGGCAAGCGCTACCAGCTCAAGCGCGATAACCCCGAGGATCGCCGCGTTGAGAAAGAGAGCGAAGAGAATCATGCGTTTCATAGGATTACTCCTTATAGGATTGTTCTGAGTTCCGGAACCAAATGCACGGCGTGGTACCTGCGAGGACCTTCCTTAGTTCACGCCTGTTGACCCGGCATCTCCATTATACCCCGTTAATTTTCCTCGCCTTCCCAACATTCCAGAATCAAGCGATAAGAACCCGCACAGCCGCTAAAACAGGATCGAACGGACGCGGGTGCAAAAGAAAAGCCCACCGGGGTATCATGCCGGTGAACGACAAAGGGAGAGGTGGCCGCGCAAGGAGCGCAGCATTGAAGAATCCGGATCTCAAACAACCCAGCATTGCAGATGTAGAGAGCGCTCGCGAGGAGATCCGTCCCTGGCTGCCCCCCACCGCGTCAGGCTCCTATCCCGCGCTATCGGCCCTCGCCGGGACCGAGCTCATCGTCAAGCACGAGAACCACCAGCCGACCGGCGCCTTCAAGGTCAGAGGGGGCATCAACCTCCTCAGCCGTATCAGCGAGGAAGACCGGCGGCGGGGAGTCATCTCCGCCTCGACCGGCAACC
This sequence comes from Planctomycetota bacterium, assembly GCA_003509045.1. GTDB lineage: Bacteria > Planctomycetota > UBA8108 > UBA8108 > UBA8108 > UBA8108. The sequence goes on from DODI01000506.1 coordinate 2,708, forward strand.
ATGGCCAGTCGATCGCCTATGCCGCGCGGCTCTTCCAAACGCGCGCCATCATCACCGTACCCGAGGGAGCGAATCCCTCGAAGGTAGACTCGATGCGCGCCCTGGGCGCCGAGGTTGTCTTCCACGGCGAAAATTTTGACGACGCTCGCGAGGAGGTTGAGCGCCGCAGCGCCGCCGAGGGGCTTCGCTATATTCACTCAGCCAACGAGCCCCTCCTCATCGCCGGGGTCGCGACCTGTACGCTCGAGATCATCGAGGAGCAACCGGACCTCGATGTACTGATCGTCCCGATCGGAGGAGGAACCGGAGCCGCGGGGGCGGGGGTCGTGCTCGAAAGCATGAGCCCGGAAACAGAGCTGATCGGAGTCCAGGCCGAGGAAGCGCCGGCGGCCTGTCTCTCATGGCAACAGGGGACCCTGGTTGAAGCCCCGATGACGACGAAGGCTGAGGGGCTCGCAACCCGCTGCGCCTTCGAGCTCACCCAGGACATGCTCAGACGGCACCTCGATGACTTTGTCCTCGTCAGCGAGGAAGAGATGAACGCAGCCGTGCAAATCCTGCTCGAAAAAACCCGCAACCTGGCCGAACCTTCAGGAGCCGCGGCCCTTGCCGCGGCGCTGAAGCTCACGGACAGGCTCGCCGGGAAGAAAGTCGCCGTGGTGCTCAGCGGCGGCAACATCTCGACCGCGCAGCTGCGCGAGATACTGAGCGCGACCTGAATCGTCGAACGTCGAGGAAGGAGCTGGCGCGAAGTTCCCTGGGGATCAGGAAATCAATTCCGGCCGCGACCCCGGCCGCCGAAACGTCCACGGGCATCATCCCGCCCGCGATCCTCGTCTTCGCCTTCCCTGCGTCGATCGTCATCGTCGTCGTCAGCGGCAGCGGTAGCGTTGCCGTATTCCACGGTGCTGGAATCGATCTCGATGGTCTGAACCGAACACTGCTGGCCGGCATTGATGGAGATGAAAAGATAGGAGGTCTGCTCCGGGTTCACCTCACCGTAGTAGCTCTGGTATTCGCCTGTCTTCCACTTAACGGGCTTGCCATTAATCGAGAAGCTGAGGCTCTTGCCCACGCGCTCGATCCGGACACGGTTCCAGCCGGACTTCAGCTCGACCTCGAGGCGCTTGGAGCGCATGTCGTCGGAGGTGAGACCCACGCAGCGTCCTCCCGATACGGTGACCGTCGCCGAGAAGTCGCCCCTGATCAGCCGCTTTGAGCTCAGCAGCGCGTAGCGCCAGATCCCTGAGGTGTTCTTGGCTGCCAGGGCCTCCCCCCTGCGGGCGAGAGAGATCTTCTCGAGCGGGTGCCGCTTCCATCTCCTGTCCTGATAGCAGAGAACCTGCAATTCCGAAAGCTTGACTCCACGGACGGACCCAATTTCCTTTTCGATCTCAGCGAGCCTCTTCTGAATCCGAACCTGGCTCAGGCCCTCGAGTCCGGAAAGAAGCTTGCCGTACCAATGGGCAGCCCTCATCAGGCAGCTGATCCGAACGAGATCCTTGTTCGCCTGCGCCTGCTCCCACCAGCCGTCAGCGATTCCCTGGAGCTCCAGGGGGACACCGGGTGAACTGAACTCCGCAGCCGCCAGCTTCTTGAGCTCCCCTTCGGGACCCTTGCCCACCATCGGCATGCCGGATTTCCAGTCGCGCTTGTAGAGAGAAAGAAACTCTCCTACAACCCCGTTGGCCTCGACATTTTCCGGATTTCCGGCGAGCTTCTCGATGACCGGCTGGATCTCTTCAAAGCGCTTTTCGAGCACCTTGATATACTTCTCCTTGTCCTTGGCAAGCCCCTGGAGAAGCTTGTCCCTTGAGGCCCGCTTACGGGCAAGCCCTGCGAACTTGTCCGCGGCCGGGTAGTCATCCACCCGAATCGTAAGGTCGACAAGATTCATCCACTCATCGAAAACAGTCTCTTCGGTTATAAGTGACTTGGTCCTTGGGAAGACCGTCAGCAGGCTCTCCTTGACCTGGATCGGATTGATCAGGTAGCCCTCATCCATCAGGGAGTAGGCTCCCAGGGCGGTCTCCAGGTCGGCGCTGCGGGAGGAAAGGTCCATGGCCTCCTTGAGGAGGACAAACCTCGCGACCATATCGACCTTCTCTCTCTTCGCCTTGGAGAGAAGCACCCTGGCAAGGTCACGCCGCGCAGCGGAGGTCTTCTTCGAGTACTCGGACTTGAAGAGCTTTTTGATGAGATTGCCCTTCTCCTCCTGCTCGAGCGGAGGAGGTGCAGGTAGCTTTCCCTCCTGGGAAAAACCCGGAAGAGAATACGCGAAACCCACCAGGAAGATAATTATCGGCGCGATAAAGCGATTCAAGGCAACCTCCTGTAAACCGGGCACCCGAGGCTCTCTCGGATGAAATCAAACCCCTGTCTACATCATTAGTTAACCAAAAAAATCTCGAGAACCGGGAAAAACGGCCTCAAAGCAGGGCAGGACAAACGACATCTTGCACGATGAGTCCAAATGCTGCAAGCGGAAGACAATTAACGACAATCAGGAGGAGATCCAGGCTTCAGCGCCTGCATTGGCTCAGACAGCCCTCGATGCGTACGCATTCAGCGCCCAGGACCGGAGATGGCCCGTTCTGGAACATGTAGGAGAGCAGATAGACCGCATCGGTCAGATTCACGGATGAATCGCCATTGGAGTCGAGCAGAGTGAGATTTCCTCCCTCTCCAAGTGCCTCCCCGTCGCAGGGAAGCTCTCCGGCTACACCCAGGTAGAGCCGCCGCAGCAGGCGAACAGGATCCGAAACGTCCAGGAGGCCATCCTGGTTGGCGTCTCCGGGCAAGCGAAGGCCGCGCGGTCCGCCGCCATCTTCTGTGTAGCCCGGGGTCCCGAGCTCGACGGAGCCGGAGCGCCAGTTGTCGGAATCACTCCAGATATCCAGCTCCGCGAAGGGATCATTGACCACCAGGGTGAAGCCTTCACCGTCGGCGGCCGGATACCAATCGGCATATTCCAGCTCGAGAAGCGTCTCCCCGAACCGCCCCTTGAGCTCTACGATCTCACCGCCATTGCTCAGCTTCCCGGAATATTCACCCGCCACCAGGATTCCCTCGGCACCGTAACGCAAAGAAAAGGCGGCGAGGTTCTTGACCACGAGCACATGCTCACCAGGGGCCAGGGCATCGATTCCCGCCTCTGAAAAATCAAACCTCACCGCGCCGGCGAGTGAGATGGCGTCAAGGTCGAGAACCCGGCCGCCGGTGTTCATCAGCTCGATGAACTCGTAGTCCTCCGTGGCGAAGCCCGCGCCCGGCGCCGCAGACGGAGGGTGGTACATGAGCTCAGTGATCCGCAGAGGGAGGCTCCCCTCGACGACAAAGAGCGCCTCGCTCAGGGCGCTCCACTCGCCATCTTCCCTGGTGCGGGCCTTGACCAGCATCGTCTCATCGAGAGCAAATGGCTCGGTGTAATCAAGAGCTCCCTCCTCGGAAGGGTCGGACCCGTCGATTGTATAAAAGACACTGCCTTCGGGAAGCCCGACCTCGATGGTCCTCTCAACCAGGGCCGCCCGAATAAGAAAATCGCTGCTCGTACGGCTAAAGTTCAGTCCGTGGATCGCCAGGACATTCGATCCGACCCGCAGATGATCGGCAAAACCCGACAACTCAAAGACGTCTGGATTCCCCGGGTCTGCCTCGTTGGAGCCGGCGGCTCTCGAATTCCACTGCAGGGGCCCAGCGGCCGGAGCGTTCTCCGCCGCCAGCCGCTCGCCGTTGATGTAGGCGACGAAGCCGTCATCGTAATCCATCAGCAGAACCAGGTTGGTCATCGCCCTGATCGCAGCCTGGTCGGCAAGGGTGAACGGGATCCGCACGAAAGCCGCGGTGCCCCCCGGATCGCCGGTCATCTCCTCGCCGACATCGATACCGATCGCCTCCTGGTAGCCGTTGGAGTTTTCATACCCGACCCCGCCGGAGCCGTCGCGCCAGCTCTCGCCATGCGTTCCTTCCACGTACTCCGGCAGCTGCCACTCGTCGCCGATGTCTCCATTGCGCGGCACGCAGACGCTGAGAGAAGAATCATGGTCGATCACCGGCCTGTCTACAAACCGCTCCAGCCCGGCAACTCCCATGGACAACTCAGCTCCGGAATCGACCCTTCCTCCAGGCAGGACGCGGCCATCTACGAGAAAGGTCGGAGCTGGAACATCAGGATACCAGCCGGCGTTGCGAATCTGGTTGATAACGATATCTGTTCGGCGGGGGATGAAGTCCGTTCGCAGCCTGCTGCGCTCCGATTCCCACTGGTTGTCCCGCGTCCAGACGGTTCCCCCCCACCGCCAGCGAGCCGTCTCCGCCACGAGGGTTGTCTGGATCTGTTCAGCCCGCAGGTCGAAGAGCTCCTGGACACGCTCCGGGGTGAGCACTCCCCCGTTGAAGAGGTGCTTGTGGATCCTGTCGGCCAGGAGCCGGCGAAACGGCTCGTGTCTCATGCTGTCGCGAAAGAGGTTGCCGGGGCCGGGCTGGTTGAGGTTAGCGTCGGTGGTGTGGCGAAAGGTGATGTCCGCGTCCCAGTTGAAGAAGCGATAGCCGCCGAGCCCGGGCGTGCTCGGTCCCGCGGCCATCCAGTTGTGGTTCCAGCTCCAGTCCCAGTCATTGCCGGTGTAGAAATTCAGCACCATGTAGTCGGCCAGGCAGGTGAAGTCGATCCAGTTACGGGCGGTCTCGTAATTATTGAGGATCCCGGGAAGCCGGGACCAGGCCGGCGAGGCCGGTCCGATGGTGCGCCCTGAGTTGATCGACTCGTATTGTTCCTTTTCTCCCCCGAGGTAGGAGGCCATGAAGGTCCGCGTCGGCCGCTCCACCATGTGGTAGTGCCCCCAGTAGGTGCCGTTGATGTAGACGTGCACAAAGCGGCCGTGCAGAGAGAGCTGTCCCATCTCAAAGAGCGCATCGTGGTGCCAGCGGTTGCGGAGATAGAGAGCATCGGAGGGTCGCTGCGCCCCGGCGCCAAGGTAGAAGACCGAGTCATGGGAGCCGCTGCGCAGATCGAGCTGGTCAAACGATTCGGCAGCGCCCTCGCCGTAGCGCGTTCCCTCGAAGACCGGGTACTTCAGCTTCGAGTAGCCGTACTCGGAGCGGAAATAGAGCCGCATGGTGTTCTTGGGGTAATTGACGCTGTGGCCGCCGACCCGCTTAATCCCGGCATCGACCTGGAAACCCTCCCGGCCTCCGTAGTCGAGCATTTCGATGGATGCCTTCACCGGGGAGCTAAAATTAATTCCCAGCGGAGTCACGATCGAGATCGAGGGCATCTCGCTGAGCGCCTGCTCCAGAAGCGGGCCGTAGACCCGGTGCGAGGTGATGTCCCGCAACATGACCGACTGGGTAACGACATCTGCCGGAAAGATGTAGGTCTGGGTGTCGACATTGCTCGATTCGAGGCCTTCCTTGAAGGCCGCCGCCCTCAGGGTCGTCGTCCCGTTGACGCTGAGCGGCCCGGCATAGATCGTACCCCGGGTGGCTGTGGGTTCGCTGCCATCGAGAGTGTAGCGAATCGTCGCCTCCTCGGTGGCGCAGGTTATCTCGACATCGAAGCCCTGCTCGTAGACGCCCCGATCGACGCTGAAGCTGGTATCCGCGACGAATCCCGCCGAGCCGCCGGCATCATTGGGAGAGCCCGGGGTCGGGTTCTCGAAATAACGGTCGGCGAATTCCGCCACACCCACCAGCTCCGGCAGGAGGAGAAAATCCTCGCTCTCGGCGGCATCGTTGAGACCATGAACAGCCAGGATGTTCTCTCCATCGCGAAGCAGGTCGATCCTGTCGGTAATGTCGATATTCTCCTGTCGCAAGGCCATGGCGACCGGCTGGTCCTCGAGGGCGGCCGAATTGTAGCCGGCATTGTCCGGGGCGTTGCGCCGGGCGAGCTCTTCTCCATTGAGATAGGCGATGAATCCATCGTCG
>DODI01000506.1:8939-9260 GCA_003509045.1 Planctomycetota bacterium
AGATAGGCGATGAATCCATCGTCGCACCTGACCCGCAGGCGCAACGAATCGATGTCCAGGGGCAAGGATGCCTCGAAAGGAATCCGCAGGTAGACCGAGGAGTTGACGCCTCGCAGGGAATCCTCGACATCGGTCTCGACGAAGGAGGAGAGACCTCCGAGCTCCAGGGGATGAGTGCCCTCGCTCAGGGCGCGGATGTGACCGGGGCCGAGAGCCTCGCTCCAGACTGCGACATCGTCGATCTGGCCCTCAAAGTAATTACCTGCAGCATCGTTGGAGAAGCCGATATGGAGCTGGCGCTGCCAGTCGAAATCCGAGGAC
>DODI01000422.1:0-7512 GCA_003509045.1 Planctomycetota bacterium
GAGCCTCATCCTCGCCCTGATCCTTATCTTCGCGGTCATGGCCGGCCTCTTCGAGTCTGTACAGCGGGCCATCGCGTTAATGATCGCCCTGCCTTTCGCTATCTCGGGAGCCTGGTGGACCCTCTATCTGACCGGAACGGATTTCGACCGGCCTGCATCCGTCGGCCTGCTGCTGCTGATCGGCATCGTCGTCAACAATGGCATCGTGCTCATCGAACATATCAATTCCTACCAGCGAAAGGGCAGCTCACGCCAGGCGGCCCTGCTCCGGGGCGGCAGAGAGCGCCTGAGGCCCATCCTGATGACCGCGCTGACCACCATTCTCGGATTGATCCCGATCATCATCCAGCGCCCGGCCCTCGGAGGCACCTACTATTACTCCATGGCGCTGGTCATCATCGGCGGAATCACCATCTCTACCTTCCTCACCTCGATCCTGCTGCCGACGACGGTAACCATCATCGAAGATCTGCCGGGCTGGATACGCGGATTCTTTTCCAGCATCTTCCGCCCGCGCGCGGCCACCGAACCGGTACAGGAAAACGCGGGTTAATCCAGCGCCGCGAAGCCCCGCTGGAGATCTTCCCAGAGGTCCTCGGGATCCTCTAATCCCACCGACAGCCGCACAAGATTCCGCACCAGGTCGAGCCGAACTCCCTTGCCCCTGGCCACCTCCGGCAGGATCGAGGAGGGCAGGGCCAGGCTCTCGAACCCCCCCCACGACACCCCCAGCAGGAACAGCTCCAGCGCATCGCAAAAGCGCTCAGGCTCTCCATCCAACAGAAAGGAGAAGAGACCGCTAGCCCCGGAAAAATGGCTGCGATAGATCCCGTGCCCGGGAAAGAAGGGGTTGGCCGGGTGCAGGACCTCCAGCGCCCGGGGATGGTCCATGAGCTTGTGGCTGAGAAAGAGCCCATTGTCCTGGTGGCGTTGCATCCTCAGGGAGAGGGTTCTCAGGCCGCGAACCGCGAGGAAGGCATCGTCCGGAGAAACGCAGCCGCCGAGCAGGACAGCCGTCTTTCGAACCCGCTCGATGAGCTCACCGCTGCCCGCGACCATCCCGAGCAGAAGGTCGGAATGCCCCGAGAGGTACTTCGTCCCCGAGTGCAGGCTGAGATCGATTCCGAACCGGGCAGGCTTCTGATAGATCGGGGTCGCCCAGGAATTGTCTACCACAGTGGGGATCGAATGGGCTCTTGCGACCTCGGCCACGGCACCCAGATCCGTCAGCTCGAAGGTGAGACTCGCCGGCGATTCGAGATAGACCAGGCGGGTATTCTCCCTGAGGTGACCCTCCAATGCGGCGAGCTCGGAAGGCTCGACCAGGCTGACCTCCACCCCCAACGGCTCGATCAGGTCCCGGGCCATCGAGAGGGTCGGTCCGTAGGCGCTGGCAGAGAGCACAAGGTGATCACCGGCGCGCAGGAAGCTGAAGAGCACCGCGCTGACCGCCGCCATACCCGAAGAAAACGCGATGGCCTCGGCGGTCTCCTCAAGCGCGGCCACCTTCTTCTCGAGCACGTCGATGGTGGGATTCGCTACCCGAGTATAGACATAACCGTCTTTTTCTCCGCGCAGCACCTCCCCGAGGCTTTTCGAGTCAGGAAAGGAGAAGAGGGAGCTTCTGTAGACCGGGGGCGCTATCGCCCCGGGAGCCCCCTCCCGGTCTTCCCCGAGGTGCTGTAGATCGGTATCTCGGCCGGGCACTGTCGATTAACGCTTCCGGGGGCTTCGCGCGGCCTGCTGGGGGTTTTTCTTTCGCAGGCGAATGTCGTCAACAAGGAAGTTAAAGGTCTTTCCCCCGGGTACCTGGATTCTGAAATCTGTGACAGCCTCCAGAGTAGCCCCACCCTGAGATTTAAGGGAGGCGAGGGGGATCCTGACGTATTGCCAGGCTTTTGTCTTCTTGATCGGCACCTTGCTGATAAGAAAGGTTCGTACCGCCTGACCTGGAGGAGCGGCAGTCCTCGCGGCCACGCCTTTTTTCTTAGCGCCACCGGCCGACATCACCACAGCCTCGGGAATGGCGGAGACCTGGAGCGCGATCCAGAACTCGATCGACTTGAACTGGCTCCAGTTCCTCGGAACATTGGTAATCTTCAACATACCGGGCTTGCCATCCCTGGTGTTCTGCCAGCGCAGGCACGGGGTGCCGTTGGCGAGATAGGCTGGATCCTTGACGAAGCTCTTGCCGTACTTCGCGGAATAGAGGCTCGTATTGGCGAAATTAAAGTTCTCGATCTCCAGGAAGAGGGCGCCCTCGAGGTCGGTGAAGAGCTTCATCAACGGTCCACTGATGGGAGTCTCTCCATAACGCTGAAGCGCGATGAGAAGCTGGTCATAGGCCTCGTTCCAGAGATTGCGTTTCTTGTATTGCTCAATTTTCTTCAGGACAGACGAACCCTTGCAGCCCAGGATCCATTTATTCACCTGGGCCTTGTCCTCCTTGGTCCTGGCTCCGCTCAGGGCCTTCTTGAAGGACCTGGACGCGTCCTTGTATTCTCCCGCCTCGAACTCCTTCTTGCCCTTGTCGTAGGACTCCTTGTACTTCTCAGACTTGAACTCAGGCTCAGGCGCCGGCTTGGAAGCATCCGCCGTACCATCCTGGGCCAGGAGCGAACCAGCAGCCGGCAGATAAACGACCACCAGGCTGAGAACTATCACGGCAAATTTCAGGCTGAATTTCATTTCCGGCATCCTCCGCTTTTGCATTGGTTCCCACATTTCGCCCTCTACAGTAATTGAAGCTATCCAAAGTTTCGAGTGTTCACTCGGCGCTCGAAGAAGGGCAGCACCCTGCTGTCGAGCTGGGTCAACTGGAGCTTGAGCGAGCTGTTGATCTTCCCCAGGTCAGAGCTGAGCCTGGTAACAGCGGTAGAAATACCCTTAAGCTGAGGCCCCAGTACAGTCGCAGGATCCGGTTTCTTTTCCGTCTGGGAAGCTTTTTGGGGCTCTGCGCTGCCTTCAATAACGAGTACAAAAGTCACCGTGCTGATGAATAATGTCGACAAAACCAAGATGATGAGTAATTTCGCCATTGTCCTGAGATTCTCCAAACTAATTGAAATATAAGGACTTGAGTCAAATATTCTAAACCACCCATTACCGGTTTAAGCATTTTTTTGATTCTTCAGAGGTTCTTTGCAGACTCTCTTGCACATCGTGCGTCTACCTGTATTTTGTTGGGGTTGGCGCAAAAAGTGCCTGTATCCTTGCCCGTTCAGAGTTGGCTAACGGGTCCGGGAAAAACGAAGGAATATTCCAGAAGTGAACCTGATCATCGTCGGAGCTGGCGAGGTAGGAACCTATCTCGCCCGGATCCTGGCTCAAGAAGGCCACCACATAACGGTCATCGACAGCAGCGAAGCTGCCTGCAAAGAGGTGAACAAGCTCGATGGCATCACCGCCGTGAACGGCAATGGCTCAAGCACCAGCGCCCTTGAGGAGGCCGGCATCGAAAAGGCCGATTTCTTCATCTCCGTCACCAACCTCGACGAGGTGAACATGCTCAGCTGCATGAAGGCGAAAAAACTCGGCGACCCGATCACCATCGCCGGGATGCGCGACAGTACCTATTCGGATGAAAACTTCAAGCTGACTGAAGAAGACCGGAAACAGGACAAGAAGAAGAAGAAGAAGAAGAAGAAGGATCCTGACGAAGCGCCCGGCGAGGAAGAGCCCGAAGTCGAGAGCAATGGAGAGAAAGAAGGCGCCGCCAAGGATATGGGCATCGACCTGGTTCTTGGAACGGAAGACACTGTCGCCCAGCAGATCGGCAATATGCTGAAGAGTCCCGGACTCTCCTCTCACCAGTTCCTCCATGATCGGCGCCTGGTACTCATCGAGAACTCCGTCAAAGATCACTTCTCCGGGATCGAGAAGAAGCTGAGCGAGTTGAAGGACCAGATCCCCGAGCCCGGCAACCTGATCGCCATCCAGCGCGAGTCCGAGTTCATCATCCCGGATGGCGACACCGAGTTGCTGGAAAACGACCAGGTCTTTACGCTGACGGTAAACGACAAGGTTGACGAATATCTTGAGTTCTTCGGCTTCCCCAAGCAGGAGGTCCACCAGATACTCATCGTCGGCTGCGGAACGATTGGCTACCACACCGCCCGCCATCTTGAGCAGATCGGCTACTCACCGACCATTATCGAATCTGACCAACAACGCGCCGAGTGGGCCGCATCCCGGTTCAAGCGAACCACCGTCATGCAGTACGATGCCACCGAGATCGACATCATCAGGGAGCAGGTGGAGCAGGAGGGAAAAGATGCCGTAGCCGTCCTGCTCAAGCAGGAAGAGACCGCCCTCCTCATCAGCATGTACGCCAAGCACCTCGGAGCCCGCCAGGTGATCTGCAGGGTCGATGACTTCAAGTTCGCCCCCATCGCCTACCAGGCCGGCGTCGACAGCCTCATCAGCCCGCAGAGAGCCCTGGCCCAGAGAATTCTCGAGGAGGTTCGCAGGGTCAACCTCACCTCGAACATGACAGACACCATCGTTCTCGGCGACAACGAGATAGAGATCCTGGACTTCAAGATTCCTCCGGAAGGCAACGACAAGGTCTGTGGAACGCCCATGTCGGAGTTGAACGAAAAGAAACGAATCCCGGCGGGAGCCATGATCGGGGCCATCCTGAGAGGAGACAGCAGCGAACCGGAGCTGCCGAGGGGAGATACGATCATCAATCCAGGTGATCACGTGATCCTCAGCGTCAAGACGAAGGATATCAAGACCGTCGAGAAACTCTTCGCTCCCGATTCCAAGTAGGGCATATTATTGTCGTGGCAGGAGCGCTGGATTTTTTCGTCTGCTCCTTACCTGGCTGCGGCTGAACTGCCGGAGAAAAAATGATGCGGTCACCCTACCTGCTGAGATTCTTCAGCAAGTTCCACATAGCCTTCGGCTCCATCTTCCTGGTCCCCCTTCTCGTAGAGTGGATCTACGAAAAGGAGCTCGGACAGGAGATGCTGATGGCATGGCTCATGCCCGCGGCCATCATGGGCTCCCTGGGCTTCTACCTGCGGCAGAAATACCTCAAGGATCACGCGCTGGAGGACCTCCCCGGCCTCTCAAGAAGGGAGGGCTTCCTGCTGGTGGGCCTGTCCTGGATCCTGATGATCGCCTGGGGAACCATCCCCTTTATCCTGACCGAGGCCACCCCGGATTTTGCAAGCGCGGTATTTGAATCGGCCTCCGGCTTCACCACCACCGGCGCCACCGTTCTTACGGATTTTGAGAACACCCCCAGGAGCATTATCCTGTGGAGATCATTGAGCCAGTGGATCGGCGGCATGGGAATCATCGTCCTCTCGGTGGCCATCCTGCCCGAGCTGGCGCTTGGAGGCATGCAGCTCTTTTCAGCCGAGGCTTCGGGGCTCTCCGGTGGAGAAAAACTCGCCCCCCGCATCCGGGAGACCGCCGGGAAGCTCTGGTTCCTCTACGCGCTCCTCACCGGGCTGGAAACGGTCCTCTTGATGTACCCCGGTGGATTGTCTTTCTTCGATGCGATCAATAATGCCTTCTGCACCACCGCAACAGGTGGATTCTCCCCCAACGGAGCGAGCATCGGCGGCTACGACAATGGCTGGATCGAGGCGATCATCACCCTCTTCATGATCCTGGGCGGCCTGAACTTCGCCCTTCAGTACAAGGTCTTCCTGAATCTCGATTTCAAGCGCCTGTGGAACAGCATCGAGCTGCGAATTTATTTCCTGATCCTCGCGGCAGCTACCCTGCTGATCTCCCTCAACCTGTGGTCGGAAGCAGAAGTCATTCACACAACCATCAAAGACCAGACTGTGGAACCCGGCTTCACAGCGGCCCTGCGCTATGCCGGCTTCCAGGTGGTGGCGATCCTGACCGGCACCGGGTTCTGCACCGCTGATTTCGACCAGTGGCCGCTCTTCTCAAAATCGCTGCTCCTGGTCATGATGGCCATTGGCGGCTGCGCCGGATCAACTGCCGGCGGACTCAAGATCATCCGGATTCTCGTGCTCTTCAAGCACATGGCAAGAGAATGCGGGCGCCTGCTGATACCCAACCTCGTCAAGCCCATCTCCATCGACAAGAAAACCATCGATGACTCGATCATCTGGGGAGTGATGGGCTTTATCTCGCTTTATATCGTGGCCCTCGTTCTCTGTACAGTCACCATGTGTGCACTGCCCCACGATGCGCCCTCTGATCCCATCAACCCGGTGCCGGAAGGGCAGAAATGGAGCATGGATCTCGACACAGCGGCATCCGCCTCCCTCAGCGCACTCAATTCTATCGGCCCGGGAATGGCAAACGTAGGCCCGGTCAAGAATTACGCCTTTGTCCACCCCGTCGGTAAATTCACCCTCGCATTCTGCATGCTCCTGGGAAGGCTCGAGATCTACAGCCTCCTCATCCTCCTGCTGCCGACCTTCTGGAAAAAACGCTGAGCCGCCCGACCTGCCCTGATATTTCCCCGACCGCAGACGACGGCAAGAGCAACCTTAAGCATTGCCAGCGACCCTGACAGTTCGCATAATACGCAGGCCTCCAGCCCTTGAAACAATCGATCATCAGCAAGCTGGGAGATGTGAGAACCAGTCATGCAAGTCGTTGTCTGTAAAGATCCAGAAGAAGGCGCCCGGATCGTCACTGAGAAGATCCTCAGCGCGCTCGAGGGCAGGCCCGAGTTGGTCCTGGGGCTCGCCACTGGCTCTACCCCGATCGGTGTCTACCAGCACCTCATCGAAGCTCATAAAGACGATGGGGTCGATTTTTCCTCTGTGCGCACCTTCAATCTCGACGAATACTGTGGCCTTTCCGGGGACCATCCCCAAAGCTACCGGACTTTCATGCGGGAGCATCTCTTCAATGGCATCAACATCCCGGCTGAAAACATTCACTTCCCGCCAAGCGAGGGGCCGGAGCTGGGCGAGAAATGCAGGCAGCATGAGGAGGAGATCCTCCAGGCTGGGGGAATCGATGTCCAATTGCTGGGAATCGGTTCGAACGGCCACATCGGCTTCAATGAGCCCACCTCCTCGCTCGCCTCGCGAACCCGCATCAAGACGCTGACTGAAAAAACCCTGCGCGACAATTCGAGATTCTACGAAGATCCATCCGAACAGCCCCAGGTTGCAAGCACTCTTGGAATCGGCACCATCCTGGACGCCAAATGCATCCTCCTGCAGGCCTACGGAAAGAAGAAGGCGGAGGCCGTCAAAGCCAGCGTCGAGGGCCCCATCTCAAGCTTCTGGCCCGGCAGCGCGCTGCAGATGCACGCAGATGTAACCTTTATCCTCGACGAAGCCTCCGCGGCGCAGTTGGAGATGATCGACTACTTCAGAAAATCCAGGGCTGAAGGCCTACGCCTCCAGGAAGACAATACGATCTGAGGCCTCGACAGGTTCGCCATGCGAAACCTCCCACGGAGCAAAAAGGTATCCCCATGAAAATGGTCGAACGAGAGGAACGACTTCCCTCCTTTTCTGGCCTCGTCACCAGCCTTCTCCCGGTTGGTGGAAAGCTCTC
>DODI01000228.1:0-5009 GCA_003509045.1 Planctomycetota bacterium
ATGGATGGATTCGGCGGACTCTACCGGCACACGCAAAAGACCATCGTCAAGCGCCTGCTGGGGACCTACAAGGAAGATGCGATCAGGAAATGGCCCGTGTTCGTACCGCCTCCGGCTCCGACCGGTCTCGCGGCAAAGGCCAGGATCACCGCCTGGGAGCTGGGCAAGAAACTGGAGAGCTCCTTCCATGATCTGGAGCTCGGCCCAGATGGGCTGGTCTACGCGGTCAACATCAGCAAACACCGGATTGTCACGCTGGACCCCGCCACCGGCGAACAGCTCGCCTACCAGTTGCCGCGTGGCTCCTATGGCCCTCATTCCATCGAACTGGCGAATGATGGCCATATGTGGCTGACCATCTGCGCCACCGGCCAGATGGCGAAGTTCGATCTCAACACCAAAAAATATACGATCTGCTCGAGCGCCGAGGCCCCGGCCAAAAGGGGCTCCTATCCCCACACCCTCCGCATCAATCCGAAGGATCCCGAAGGCCTCATCTGGTATACCGACGCGGGCCGCAACTCCTGCTTCTCGCTGCATCCTGTAACCTTGAAGGTAAAAGAATACCGCCTGCTGAAGGCCCACCAGGCCGTCGCCGCCGGCAAGGGAGAGTCTCGCGGCATCACGCCTTACGGGCTCGATTTCTCACCAGTCGACGGAACCATCTGGTATTCCAAGCTGAATGGCAACCGCATCGGCCGTATTGACCCGAGAACTCCCGACGGCGACATCAAGGAATGGAACCCTCCATTTCGCGGACCGCGAAGACTTCATCTCGACCAGAACGGAGTTGTCTGGGTGCCAGGGTTCGCCTCCGGCGTGTTCGGAAAATTCGATCCGAAAACCGAAAAATGGACCGTCTATGATCTACCGGACGCCGAAAACCAGATCCCCTACGCCCTCAATATCGACCCCAGGGGGAACGTGTGGATCTGTGGAACGGGAAACGACACCCTGAACAGGTTCAACCCGAAAACGGAAAGGTTCGTCGAGTTCCGTCTTCCGACCAGGGTCTCCTATACGCGGGAGATCGAGTTTGACTCAGATGGCAACGTCTGGGTCAGCACCAGCGGACCGGCTCGTCACATGGAGCGAGGCTACGGAGCCATCATCAAGCTGGAGCTCCCCGAAGAGATCGACGAGAGTGAAGGACAGAAGCTCACCGGCTACCTGCCGAAGCGGGAAGACCTCACCTACGAACAGCCCCGGGCCGTAGACTACAGGAACTCTCCAAACGCCAGGCTCCTCGCCCGCATCGACCAGAACCGGCTGCCCGAGGAATACTTCCCGACGCAGCACCAGGCCTATGTCGACCGGAAGATCAAGGAGCTGCCGCCACGCCAGCGAGGACGACTTGGATCGCTCTGGGCGGAAAAGCAGCGCGCCGATCCCGACATGCCCAACCGAGGCGCCTCGTTCGTAAAAATCCTCGATTACCTGATCCGCGAACAGAAAAAAGAAAATCGGGAGTAGGGACTCTCCTCACCAACGAAGGAGCCAGAATGCTCAACCGCCGTCCGCCCGCCTCTGCGCTTATTGTCGCGTCGCTTCCGCTGCTGGTTTGCCTCCCGGGGCCTGCCTTCGGTAAAGAACCCGCGAGCGGCAGCCCCCGTCCCCAACCCCTCTCGCTGGGTCTCCAGAAGCAGCTATTCGTTGACGACTACATCATAGAGAAAAAAGAACATCTGACCCGCAGGGTCGGACAGGCACGGAAACATGGCGTCGTCCTCAAGCCCACGTTGCCGACCGACTTCCAGACGGGGGAAGTTCATGACGGGCCGGATGGAGGTGCGGGCTACGAGTTCGGAGAATCGGCCTTCTGCTGGTTCTTCTCGCCGCACTGGGACTCGGACAGAAAACTCTTCAGGCTCTGGTATATGGCCAGCAAGCGCCCCGGGTCCGCCCTCGCCTACGCCGAGTCAAAAGACGGCATCTCCTGGACTAAGCCACTGATCTCAAAGGATGGCAAAAGCAACCTGGTCAACTGGGAATCGGATGTGCCGATCCTGCGGGAGAAGAGGTCCCGTGGGCTGGTTGAAATCGGACTCGATGGAGTCACTGTCAACATCGATGCGGGAGTCCCCTGGGGACACCCTGAGAAATACAAGGTCGCATTCTACCCGAACCGCGGCGGCCAGGACTGCCGGACAAGGCTGGGCTACTCCGCTGACGGCATCAACTGGAAATTTTACAATAAGGGACTTCCCGTAACGGGCCGCGCCGCCGACTTCAGCAACCAGCTCTTCTGGGACCCGCCCAACAAACGCTACCTGCTGATATGCCGCGAAGACTTCGCCGCAGGCGGCGGCGTGGGCGAGCTGCGCGGCGTCCGTATCATGGAACATACCGGAGGGAATGATCTCCAGCGGCACCCGACGGCCTGGAAGACCCTCACAAAGTTTGTCCTGGACGACCCCGACAAGACAATGGTTCCCGGCACCAGGGTCCCTGAGAGACAGATCCACACCCTGCCCATCTGGTACTACGAAGGAATCTACTTCGCCCTGACGGATGTTCTGACCGCCACGAACCGCCCGGTACCGGTTGGAAAGCAGGATTTCCACAAACGTCACGAAAAGGGCATCTGGGAGTTCTACATGGCGCCTTCCCGTGACGCTGTCCACTTCGATTTCGCTGTCGCCGCCTACCCGCGAAAGACCCTCATCCCGCGCGGCGCGAACGGAAGCTTCGACAAGGACTGCGCCCGCCCGCCAATGAACATCATCACCCACAAAGACGAGCACTGGATCTACTACCTCGCCACCAACGAGCGCTGGGGCGCTCGCAAATGGGACGCGCGCCTGGGGCTCGCGAAGCTCAGGCTGGATGGTTTCTTCTGCCTCGAGGCCGGCAAGAAGCCCGGCTCTGTCGTCACGAAACCTTTTAAGCTTCAAGGGGCCGGAGTTGAGGTCAACGTCGATGCGAGAAAGGGCTGGGTGAAGATCGAGCTGATTGACGAAAAAAACAATGTCATCTCCGGACTCTCATCCAGGCACGACGAAGTGGACCAATTGCGCCTGAGACCTGAATGGACACTGTCCAGGCTCAACGGGAAAACGGTCAAGCTCAAGCTCACTCTTCAGAACGCAAAACTCTATGCCTTTGGTTTCATTGATGAATAACCAGCCTCCCCAGCTCCATTTCATGGCGACGATGGGTCTGTTGCTTGCCCTGCTCTCGCCCTTCTCAAAGGGTCAGGCTCAGCCCGGCACGCAACGGGTCCCGCCGATCGAAAAGGGACTCCTTGCATCGGAGAGGCTGGAAGGGGAGGGAACCTGGGTAGACGAAGCTTTCAAGACGCGTTTTCGCCAGAACAGGCGAGCTCGCGCGACCATCTGGTTCGATGATCAACTGTTAGGAGATGGAGAAGCCTACACGAGACGAAGCCGGGAATTTTCCGGCCGCAGGAAGGGTGAACTGGGCGCGGCGGCGATCAGGACGCTGAAGGCCATCCACGAGCGATCGTGGAAAAAAGCCGCACCTCGTATCCAACAACTCCTCGAGGCGGGAATGATCAGTCAGCTTGAACGGCATTGGATCGTAAACGGCTTCTCCTGCATCACCGTCAAGGAGCATCTCGAGAGGCTCCGCGCCGTCCCCGGAGTCAAAAAGATCTTCGCTGGCCCCAGGCTTCCCCCGAAGCGCCCTCTGCCGCCGGGAGAGCCCCCCGCCTTCAAGCCACAGAAGAAAAAAACTCACGACCCGCAACTCTACAAGCATCCCTGGTATATCCGGTCCCTGCAAGCCGACCGGGTCTGGAAACAGTTCGGTATCAGAGGGAAAGGCATTCTCAATGTCGTTCACGACTTCAACTTCGTCTTCTCGGACAACCTCACCGGGAACCTGCACCGGAATCCCGGCGAGCTCCCTGGGAACGGAATCGATGACGACCAGAACGGATTTGTTGACGACTATCACGGTTTCAACTTCGACGCCGAAACAGCCCTGCTGACCAGCGCCCAGGTCCCGTTGCGATCATCTTCTCCACAGGCAATGCATGGGTTCATGTGCGCGGCGATCATCTGCGGACGGGGCGTCTCCGGAAAAGAATACGAATTCGGTATCGCTCCTGAAGCCAGCTGGGCAGGGGTCATCGCTGGCGGGCAACTCGAGAAGGCCGTGCAATGGGCCATCGAGCAAGGGGCTGACACCTACAGCATGAGCTTCTCGATCCCCAGGCTGCGGGAGTATCGATCCCACTGGAGAAAACTCATGGAGCACGGCTCCTTGTGCGGGATCTTCTTCGTTTCCGGCGCCGGGAATTTTTCCCAGACCGAGAAGACGCCGGTCCAGATGCGAACACCTGAAGACATCCCCGAGGTGGTATTCGCCGCGGCGGGTGTTCAGCGCGACTTCAGCCGCACCCCGTTTTCGAGCCAGGGTCCGGTGAATTGGAAAACCGAGCACTACCGGGATGGCCTGGTTCAGAAGCCCGAGGTTTGCGCCTTTAACATGGGGCTGCCCCTGCTGCGGCGGGATGGATCAGCCCGGCCCGTAGCCCTTAACGGCAACTCCTTCGCGGGGCCCATGTTCTGCGGAGCGATCGCGCTGATGCTTTCTGCCGATCCCGACCTGCTTCCATGGGACCTGAAAGAGATCATCACGGAAACAGCCACAGATGTCGCCGCAAAGGGCGTCGATGCCCAGACCGGCCATGGACTCATCAACTGCTACCGGGCGGTCAAGGAGGTCCTGAGACGCAAGGCCCTCCGCGAAGGCCGCGACCCGAAGGCGTATACCGGCAGAGAATCCGGCGACGAGGTGGACCTGGCCGCGGAGAAGGAAAAACTGGCGGCGCGCAAAGTCGTTATCGCGCGAATCGCTCCGGCTGGGCAGGCTGCGAAGGTCGGCATCAAGCTCGAGGACCTGGTGCTGAGCTATGATGGCCGGCCCATCGCGACCACCGCAGCCTTGCGTTCGGCAGTAAATGCCGCCAGCCAGCAGCGGGGACGGAAAATCATCCTCGTCATCGAGCGCAACGGCAAGAGACTCAAATTGATCGTGAAGCC
>DODI01000138.1:0-5622 GCA_003509045.1 Planctomycetota bacterium
CTGCCGCCAGTTGGGAAAAGGAGCCGCGCGGTGGCTCATCGGGGTGGAAGAGTTAGAGAAGGGAGAGCGGCTCTCCGGGAGGGTCGGGGGCTGGGCCGTGGCCCTGTCACGGTGGATGCCGCTCCTGCCGGAGGTGGTGGCCTGCTTCGCTGGGCTGGTGAGAATGCCGCCCGGGAAATATTTTGCCGCCCTGGCCTGCGGCTCGATTCCGATGGGTTTCGCTTTTGCCGCGATGGGACATATGGGCGCGGACAGACCTCTTCAGACCGTCGTTCTCAGTGCTGTAGTCCCGGCCTTGCTTTGGCTTGTTGTGGGACGTACCCTGAAACGGCTTTCGGTCAACGATTGAAGAGGGGGCGTCGGCAAGGGAATGAAACCAGAAGGTATGAGGATAGCAATGTGGTCCGGTCCCCGGAATATTTCCACCGCGTTGCTCCGTTCCTGGGGTAATCGGCCTGACACCCTGGTCAATGATGAACCTCTTTACGGAGCCTTTCTGAGCGAGACGGGATATGGTCATCCGGTCGCCGCGGAGATCATCGACCATTACGAAACCGACTGGAGCAAGGTGGTTGCCGGGCTGACCGGAGAGATCCCCGGCGGCAAGTCGATCTATTACCAGAAGCACATGGCCCATCATCTCCTGCCTGGAATGGGCAGGGAGTGGGTTCTCGAGCTTGATAATTGTTTTCTCCTGCGCGAACCGTGCGAGATGCTGACCTCGCTCATCAAGATCCTGCCGGAGCCCGGGGTGGCCGATACGGGGCTTCCCCAGCAATTGGAGGTTTTTCGTATGGTCGAGGCCCAACTCGAGAAGACACCCCCGGTGCTTGACTCCCGGGATGTCCTGGAGGCACCTGAGAGGCTCCTCGGGCTTCTTTGTGAGGAGCTCGGGGTTGAGTTCAACCCCTCGATGCTCTCCTGGCCGCCTGGAAGAAGGGATACCGATGGAATCTGGGCCCCTCACTGGTATGGAGAGGTTGAAAAATCCACCTCCTTCAGGCCCTATAAGGCCAAGGATGAGGAGGTTCCCGGGAAGTTCAGAGATGTGCTGCGGGAATGTATGGAGATCTACCAGGTGCTCTATGAGTATCGCCTAGGAAAATAAAAGCCCATGTTGCAGCAGTTCAACGAAAAGAATCGCGACCTGATCGTCAATATCAACGGTAAGCTCGTTCACCGTGACGAGGCGGGCGTCAGTCCCTTCGACTCGGTGGTGCAGGGCGGAGATGGAGTCTGGGAGGGACTGCGGCTCTACGATGGCAAGATCTTCAAGCTCACCGAGCATCTCGACAGGCTGCGAAGCTCGGCCCTGGCGCTCGCCTTTACCGACATTCCTCCTCACGAAGAGATCATCGGTGAGCTTCGGCGTACGCTCGAGGCCAACAACATGCTGGATGGGGTGCACATCAGGCTGACCCTGACACGGGGAGTCAAGTTGACCTCAGGGATGGACCCGCGGCTGAACCAGGCCGGGCCGACCCTGATCATCCTGGCGGAACACAAGGCTCCGGTCTACGACAAGTCGGGCCTCAGCCTGGTGACCTCATCGATTCGCAGGTTCCCGCCTGACTGCCTGGATCCGAAGATCCATTCCAACAACCTGGTGCAGTCCATTCTCGCTAAGATCGAGGCCAATGCCGCTGGCGCCGACGATGCCCTGATGCTCGATGTGCACGGTTTCGTGGCGGAGACCAACGCGACACATGTCTTCATCGTTGACGATACGGGGACGGTGCTCACCAGTCACCTGAAGGCTTGTCCAGAGGGGATCACCCGGGCCACGGTCCTCGATCTCTGTCTGCGGAATGAGATTCCCTTCAGGGTGAAGGACATCTCTCTCACGGAGGTGTACCGGGCGGCCGAGATGTTCTGTACCGGGACCATGGGAGAGCTCGCATCGGTTACCCAGGTCGATGGGCGCCCGGTCGGCCCTTCCGAGGTACCAGGTCCGGTTACCGCGGAGCTGTCAAAGCTCTACCTGAAGCAGACGGTCAACAGCGGCGAGCAGGTCGTCTGAGGTCGGTGCCTTCCGGGGGCGGAGCCTCGTTCTCTTAGCAGGACTCGTAGGTGCAGTCGGCGAGGCCGTCTGTGGAGTCTCCATCCGTGCCGCAGTTCTGTATTCCCGGGGGAGGGGGAGGCGGTCCCGCCTGGAAGAGGAAAACGAGCAGAAAGACCGCGTCTGTGAGGTTAATCGAGCCATCGTCATCCGCATCAGCGGAGTCCTGGCAGGCCGGGGAGCCTTCGGCGCGGAAGAGCCAGCTCAGGATGAAGATTCCATCCGTCAGGTTGACCCCACCTGAATCATCCGCGTCACCGCGGCGAAAGGCGGTGATGGGTACTACTTTTTCGCCTTCCAGGAAGATGGTGCAGCTCAGGGGATTCTTTTCGGAGCAGTTGGTTCCGTTGAGAGTTCTCGCGATGACCTCGTAGACAAGCTCCACCCCGACAGGGGCGTCGCGGTCGGTAAATATTCTAGAGCCGGGGCTGCTGGGATTTCCCAGGAACTCGCCGTTTCTGTAGACCTCGATGGATTCGTAGGGGGGCGGGGTGATCGTGTTGTACCAGACCAGGCGCACTCCGCCGCTGTTTCGCTCGGTGCAGGTCACCCTGTAGGGACAGACGTTGTCGTAGTAGCGAACATAGGGGATGAGGGTGAAATCGGAGCTCGTCAGGTTGGTGTTGTGTCCTTCGATGGCCAGGATGTTCTCGCCCTCCTGGAGCGTGTCGAGAGCATCTGCGGAGAAGGAGAACCAGTCCGGAGTGGGCGTCGCTTCATGGTCTCCGGCGGTTGTGTCGAAATTGGCAGGAATCCCGGCCGCGCCCATGCTGGCCGACCGGGCGAGCTCCACTCCATTGAGATAGGCGATGAAGCCATCGTCGTAGCGCATGCCGAGCTGGATGAAATTGATCGCGTTCAGATCCTCGATGTTGATGAACTTGCGGATGTAGACGCTCAGGTAGCCGGGCTGATCGGGAAGAATCTGCTGCATGTCATCGAGAATCGTGTTGTCGTCGACGTCACCGTAGCCGAAGCCCGAGGAGCCGATCTCCCATTCGAAATCGTCGAATTCAAGAGTGTTCCAGTCATCCGGAGGGGGTTCGGTTCCCTTGAGGTAGGTGTATTCCTCTCCCTCGTCAATCAGGAGGATCGACTCGGGAAGCTCCTGGGCATCGAGGCGGTTGACCGCGGCGATTTGCAGAAAGGACAGGATCGCCGCGAGCGTGAGCAGGCAGCCGTTTCTGTTCATGCTAATCATAAAATTGAATGTCCCTGCATGGAGTAGCGGGAGGTGGATGCGGGAAATCCCGCTCGTGCCTTTAGCTCCCGATGTTTATTCAGACCCGGCTTCGGAACCGACGCTCTCGATCTCCAAGGCTAACCTCCGGAGATCCACCGGGCAAGCAATGAAAATGACGCTGTTTACATGTCGAGGACGGCCTTGACCACGCCGGAGCCGGGTTCGACCCAGCGGCTGAAGGATTCGACAAAAGTGTCACAGCTGCTGCGATGGGTGATCCACGGGCCGGTGTCGATTGCGCCGGATTCCATGGCTTCGATGACCCTCTTGAAGTCCTGGGGCCGTGAGTTGCGGCTGGCCAGGAGGGTTAGCTCCATGCGATGGAAATCAGGATCATGAAAGGTGATATCGTCCATGACGATGCCCACGAAGACAATCCGGCCTCCCTGGGCGACGAATTGGAAGCTGCCCATCATCGAGCTCGCATTGCCGGTTACATCGAAGACCACGGTCGGCGGACTGCCATCTAGCGCCTTCGCCAGCCGGGCCGCCGCGTCCTCTCCGGCCAGGATGGTATTCTCAACATTGAAATGTTCGTCGCAGAATCGAAGGCGTTCAGCGTCGAGGTCGAGAACGCTCAGGCGCGCGCCGGCCAGCTGGGCAAACTGGATGACGCTCAGACCGATCGGCCCGCAGCCGACCACGAGAACGGATTCTCCGGGAGCGATCCCGGCGCGTTCTACTGCATGGGAGCCGATTCCGAGCGTCTCGACCAGGGCCAGCTGGTCGGTTGAAAGCAGCCTGGAGCGGTGGAGCTTGCCGGCCGGAACAGAGATGACCTCGCGCATACCGCCATCTATATGCACGCCCAGAACCTGCAGGCTGGTGCAGCAGTTGGGACGGTCGGCGCGACAGGCGATGCAGTTGCCGCAGTTCAGATAGGGCTCGACCGAGCACAGGTCGCCGGCCTGCAGCCCGGTGGAGCTCTCGCCGGGGTCGATCACCTCGACCCCAAGCTCGTGTCCGAGGATGCGGGGGTATTCAAAGAACGGCTGGCGTCCGCGGTAGGCGTGGAGGTCTGTTCCGCAGATTCCTACGCTCCTGACCCTTACCAGCACATCCTCTCCGCTGATTCCGGCTGGCGGGTCGGTCTCGGTGACCAGCAGCCTGCCCGGTTCTTCAAGCACAATCGTCTTCATGTCGGCATTCTGCCAGCAAGCGGCCGGTGAGACCAGCCAGATTATAGAGCCGCCGCTTTCGGCTTTCGCATTGCGGATGGACCGCTTTGACAGGCGGGTAGTACAATAGGAGATCGCCGTTGTTCGTTTCAGATCAGGAGTTGTTTTTCAATGAAAAGCCGTTTTTGCGTATACCTCGTGATGGGAGCTTTCTGTCTGTCGATGATTCTCTGCGGGTTGCCGCTTCGGGCCGCGGAGACCATCCTGGTCCCCGTCGAGGCGCAGTGGAGGTACCTGAGGGGGCTCGAGGAGGCCTCTAGCCCTGATCCCGCCTCCTGGCGTCTGCCGGATTTTGATGATTCGGCCTGGACGACCGCCCCGGCGGCTTTCGGTTTCGGCGAGGCCGGTCTCAGAACCGACCTGTCCGAACTGGAGCCGCCGATGAGAAGGAACTATACCTGTATCTTTCTCAGGAAGACCTTCGAGGTCGCCTCGCTCGCCACTCTCGAGAGCTATACCCTCTCCTCCCTTTACGATGATGGGTTCATAGTCTGGATCAATGGAAACGAGGTGCTGCGGGTGAACATGCCGGGGGAAACCGGAGATTTTGTCCCGGTGGAAGAAGATGCCATGCGCAGCCACGAGGCCCGTGAGTTCGAGGATTTTGTCCTGCCCGACATACAGGATAGTGTTGTCGAGGGGACGAACCTCCTCGCGATCCAGGCCTTTAACGTTTCCGCTACCAGCAGCGATTTCGTATTCGAAATGAGCCTGGTCGACCCTTTCGGACCGGACATCACGCCTCCGACTCTCGCCTCGACGATTCCCTCGCCCGGCTCTGTCGTACGCAGGCTCAGGCAGGTAGAGATCTTATTCGATGAGCCGGTGGGCGGGGTTGATGCCGCTGATCTGTTGGTGAACGGCGCCTCCGCCTCGAGCGTTAGAGGTTCCGATTCCGGCCCCTACGTTTTTTCCTTTGAGCAACCGGAGGTTGGAGAGGTGATCTTTTCCTGGCGCGCCGACTCTGCTATCGCCGACCGGGCAGAAACGCCGAACTTCTTCCAGGGAGGCATCTGGAGCTGCAGGCTGGACCCTGACGCTCCTCTCGATCCCATCGTGATCAGTGAACTGCTTGCCTCCAACCGTTCCGGACTGCGCGATGAGGATGGAGATAGCTCTGACTGGATCGAGCTTCACAACGA
>DODI01000168.1:0-7177 GCA_003509045.1 Planctomycetota bacterium
CTAAAGCTCCCAGGAAAGTATCGCCTGCGGGGCGAAAAGGGGCAAACCAGGCGGCTCACGGGGGTGTTACCGGAACCCGAACGGACCGGACACGCTCAGCCCTCCCCAGGCTCGTCTCCAGCCGTTTCTTCATCCTCCGGCATGTAGCGCTCCTGGATAAAGCCAAGCGCGTCCAGCACGCATTGCTGCAGCCAGGTGAGCAGATGAAGCAGGGCCAGCTCTTCGCTTATTTCTTCGTCGGGATCCAGCCCGGCGCTCCAATCGTTCTCCGTGATATCGAGCTCGACGCCGAGATAGAGACGGGTATCGTTGAGAAAACCCAGCCAGGTTTCGACCGACCGTTCCGGGATGGTAACCTCCACCCCCTCCTGCAGGATTTCCCAATCCTCGAAGGTCTTTCGAAAGACCTCCAGGCTCTCGAGCTTGCTCTTGCGAAGGTCATCTCCGAGCAGCTTGCGATATTCGGCCTCCTTGCCCGCATCTTCGTAGGCCACCGGAAACAGGCGCTCGGCCACCCGGCGGTTAAAATCCTCGCGTGAGAGGAGCTCCTCGATACGCTGCGGCAAGGTGTAGAGAACCAGCCCCTCTCCATGAGGAAGGTAGACCCTCAAGCTTCCATCGTCCTGTCGTTGAACGGGCTCCATCAAAACTCAACCTGTCTGTTTCTCGAGTGTCGCCTGCAATCCGTAGCGGTGCAGGCGGCTGACGAGCAGCTCAGCCTTCTCACGCTCGCAGCTGGTAAGAATGGACCGACCGGCATTGTGTACCTCGATCATATGGCGGGTAGCCAGCTGCTCCGACATGCCGAAGACCTTCTGGAATACATACACCACGTAGGACATCAGGTTGATCGGATCATCCCAGACAATCACGTTCCAGATCCTGCCCAGCCTGGTGGCTGTATCGGTCTCCGGAAGGCTCACCGTCCCGGGCTTATCAGTGGAGAGCCGCGGCGAGGCCACATCGGAAAACCGGGAAGCTGTCACGAAAATCGTCGCGGATACCATCGCCTGACCCTGCCAGAGAGAAACACCCATCGGGAAACGCTTATTCTACACCTGAACCCTCCATCAGGCGAAGGGCTGTCCTATCCACCAGGCGGTGCGGCCGCCTGGTGCGAAGGCGGCCCTGTGTTCTCGATCGCCCCCGCCAGGCCCGTCGCGCCCTCGCTTCTTGAAACAACCGCCGCGCAGGTGGTGTCGCTCCAGACATTGGTGGCGGTACGCAGCATATCGAGTGGGCGGTCGATGGCCAGCAGCAGGAAAGCCGCCTCGGTGGGAAGGTTCAGCGCCTGGAGGATTGTTACCATCATCACCAGGCCCGCCGAGGGGATTCCCGCGGCCCCCACAGAGGCCAGCAGGGCGGTGATGACCACGTAGACCTGGATTCCCAGGGTAAGAACAAACGGATCGGGCTCAACTCCGGAATAATACTGGGCCAGGAAGATCACTCCCATGCACTCGTAGAGCGCGGTTCCATCCATATTAACCGTCGCGCCCAGCGGCAGGCAGAAAGAAGAGACCTTGTCGCTCGCCCGCCCGCCCTCCTTCACCGTACGCATGGTCACAGGCAGCGTAGCCGAAGATGAGCTGGTCGAAAAAGCGGTGATCATCGCCGGCCACATAGCCTTCGCCCAGATCAAGGGGTTGATACGACCGACGAAACGGAGAATCAGCGGCAGGGTGACGCAGAAGTGAACGGCGATCGCCAGCACCACGCAACCCATGAACGCGAGGAGATCCTGGAAAACATCCATGCCGGTTTTCCCGACAACCCGGACAATCAGCGCCACCACCGCGATCGGGATAAACTTCAGGATGAACTCGGCCATCTTCATCATCACCTCGAAGCCAGCCTCGAAGAGCTCCTTGAGGAGTCCCCCGCCGGGGCCGGACAATTTCGTGATAAAGAAACCGAAGAGAAGGCTGAAGAAGATCACCTGCAGAATTGTCGAATTGCTCGAAAGCGAGCCGAAAACATTTTCGGGCACCATGTCGAGGACGATATCCGAAGCGTCAGCCTGGGCGAGATCTTTCTCCCCGACGGAGGATGCGAGGTTCAAATCGGCCCCGATGCCGGGCTGGAAGATATTGACGATCGCCAACCCGACGACGATCGCCAGCAGGCTTGTCATGAAGTAATACCCCATGGTCTTGAGGCCGATCCGCCCCAGGGCCGATGGGTCCCCGACACTCACTACGCCCGATATGATCGAGGTGAGAATCAGCGGCACGATGAGCATCTTCAGCAGCTTCATGAACAGGTTGGCCGCGAAATCAAAAGGAGCGAGCCAACTGGACCGGGGGGAACCCGGCGATATCGCTATCTTCACCGATACTGAAATATCCTTACTCTTTACTGAAGCAGGCCCCTCCTCGCCCCGTCGAACAATGAGAGTCAGGGTCCGGCCGGGTGAACCCTTCGCGACAGCTTGATTCCATGCCGCAAATCCCGACTGCCCGTCCACATCCTTTCCATTGAGCCGTATCAGCCTGTCCTGAACCCGCAGTCCCTTGACGTTGCCGGGGTCCTTCACCCGCGCGGCCCCGTCAACATCCATCATCTCAATCGGGGTCCGGGGTTGCGCATCCGTTCGCTGAATCAGCAGTCCCACCCCGACACCCACAACGAGAGCGATGAGAACCTGCCAATGCGTGCTCAGTTTCAGGATATTCATTCGCTCCGGTTTCTCCGTGGGTGTTCTGGACGTCTGAAGGTATACGCCCAAACCAAGGCTCGTTTCAATCCTGAACTGTGTGGCATTCCGCCAACTGGCCATCACGACGAAGCTTTTCGATTGAAACCGGCAGCCATGCGGACCATCCTTACCCCTCCGCGGTCGGGGCGACCCGCCGAATTGAATCCAATACGACTGGACTCCACGATGGAATCTTACTCATACGATGTCACGGTAATCGGCGCCGGCCCAGGCGGCTACGTTGCGGCCATCCGCGCGGCGCAGGAAGGCAAGAGCGTTGCCATTGTCGAACGAGACTCGCTCGGAGGAGTCTGCCTGAACTGGGGCTGCATCCCGACCAAGGCGCTCCTCAAGAGCGCCGAACACTACACCTTCCTCTCCCATGCGGCTGAGTGGGGCTTCGAAATTGGCGAGGTCGCGGTCGACTGGAAGAAGGTGATCGCCAGGAGCCGAAAGACCGCGAAGAAATTGTCCGGCGGCATCGGCTTCCTCATGAAGAAGAATAGTATCACGGTCCACAAGGGCTCGGCCCGCTACCTCTCGGCGAACCGGATCGAGGTTACCGATGCAGAGGGAGCGACCATCGAGCTCCAGACCACCAACAGCATCATCGCCACAGGGGCCCGTCCGGGAACCCTGCCGGGAGTGGAGATCGACAATGAACGAGTCATCACCAGCCGCGAGGCTATGGTGCTACCCGATCGCCCCGACTCGCTGACGATCATTGGGGCCGGCGCCATCGGCGTCGAGTTCGCCTATTTCTATGCGGCCTTCGGCTGTAAGGTCACCCTGGTCGAATACCTGGACGCAATCCTGCCCTCGAGCGACGAAGACATCAGCGCGGTTCTAGATAAATCCTTCAACAGCCAGGGAATCGACATCCACACCGGGGCCCGCGTGCTCTCGGTCAAGCCGGATGGAGATTCGGTCACCACCACCTACGAAAAGGATGGAGAGACCACCAGCGTGAAAACGGACGCAGTGCTCGTAGCCGTTGGCGTGAAGGGCAATACCGAGGGGCTGGGACTCGAGAAGATCGGCCTCGAGCTCGAAAACGGCTTTGTCCCGGTCGATGGGCACTGCGAGACCTCCGCCCGCGGCGTCTACGCCATCGGTGACGTGAACGGACCTCCCGCTCTCGCCCACGTAGCCTCCCATGAGGGAATCCACGCCCTGCGCCACATGACGAACCAGAACATCGCCCCGATCGACTACAGCCTCGTTCCCTCCTGCGTCTACTGCCAACCCCAGGTCGCCAGCATGGGGCTGAGCGAGGCGGAGGCGAAGGAGCAGGAGCTTGAGTACGATTGCGGAAAATTCCCCTTTTCGGCCAGCGGCAAGGCGGTCGCCATCGGAGAGACCGATGGCTTCGTCAAGATCCTCTCCTGCAGGGAAAGCGGGGAGCTCCTCGGAGCCCACATCATCGGAGCCGAGGCCACCGAGCTGATCACCGAGCTGGTGCTGGGAAAGTCCGCCGAGCTGGCCGTGCGCGACATTCATATGGCGATGCATGCCCACCCCACGCTCTCGGAGGCAGTCATGGAGGCCGCCGCGGATGCTACGGGCGAGGCCACCCACATCTGAGTGTCCTGCTGAAAGACCTCGACAAACCAGGCGAAGCCGGTCTCAGCGCATCTCGAGCGACCTGAGATCCTCCAGCGAGAGGCTCTTTAGAAATCGGCTGGTTGGAGTCTCGGGAACAGGCTCTGCCTGTTGACCCTCAGCGGCTGCAACCGACTCGATCCGCTTGAGGAACCGGGCTGAGAGCTTGCGGGTCGGCGCGTCCGAAGACGAGGTCGCCAGGGCACCGAAAACGCCCTTCGCCGCATCGGGCTTGCCGTGCACAAAACGTTCATAGCCAAGCACCACCTGCAGGTCCTCGTTCTCAGGATGGGCAAGAGCCTCATCCTCGAGCAACTTCAGCCGGGTAGGAAAATCCTCTGCCTTGCCGTAGAGCGCGGCGGGGCTCCACTGGTAACCGGGAAATTCTTCCCAGTCACCCAGGCCCTCTCGCAGGTACTTGGCAGCGTAGCGATATTCGCCGATCGCGAACAGCGACTCCGCCAACAGCACCTTGATGACCTGATTGTCGGGATCTTCCAGCAAGGCGTTGTAGAAGGCCTCGGCCGAATCATTGTAGTCGCCCCCGCGAAAGCTCTCCAGGGCGCTCCAGCAGCGCAACTGCGCGGGCCGCAACCCCTCAACCGCGGCGCCTTCCCCTGCGGGAGGAGGCTCGACGGCCTCAGCCGGCGGAGGCGGGGCGGCGGCTCCGCCTCCATCGCCAACCGGCTCGATGGCATCGGGCGGCACCACGACCTCTTCGACGACCACCGGCCCGGAATCGACAACCCGGACATGCTCGCAACCGCAATAGTGAAGATTGAGATAATGGTGCGGGCAATAGTAACCCGTACCCAGGCCCAGGTAGCTTCTGCGGTAGCTTACGAACGGAGTGTAAAATCCACCGTAATAGTTCGGGTAGGGGTCGTAATACCACGGGTCGTAGGCTCCGAACCAGATGCTCGGCGATCCGATCCAGAAGCTGCTGCGCCACGAGGAATAACCATAGCCTCCGTAATAACCCCACGGATAGCCAAAGCCGATGCCGAAGGATACATGGCTCCTATGGGAACGATGGCGGTGATAATCATTGTAGTAGTGATGGTCATGACCCCGGTTCCTGGACCAGCCGCTCTCCCTATGGCCGCCGGAACGGCGGGAAGAATTGGTCGCGCCCGCGAGGTCGGGAACGTTGGCCGCGCTTCTTGGAGTGCGAATACTCGTCGCATCCGCGGAGGAACGGACGACCCGGCCATCTCCCCCTCCGGCTCCGCCACCCCTTCCGCCACCTCTTCCGCTACGCACCACTGCCGCATCGGGGCTGCGCACACCGCCCGCCCCTCCGCCCTTCCCGAAGGCTTTGAGCTTGGCGGAACCGGCTGACTTAATGCTTGCCGCGGCAGCGCTTGAGCGAACGATCTTTCCGGGCTTGGCCGCGGAAGATGAACCGGACTTCGAACGGAGCCCGAAACGACTCAGGACCCCACTGTCGGATTTCTTGCTGATGGATGAAGGAGCCAGGACTCCGCGCCGAATCAGGTTCCTGCTGGCCGAGGATCCTGAACGAACACCAACGCTTGTTTTTTCACTGGAGCCGAAGACTGACTTCCGGGCAATCGGATCGATCTTCGCGCCGCCCCCTCCTCCGCCCCCGCCGCCGGCCCCGAGCAGAGAGTTGGATTTCCGCACGACCGGCGCCCCGGCGGACTTGACGGCTGATTTGCTCGAACCAGAGGAAGAACCGCGCGAGATCGTCCTGCTGCTCCCCCAGGGAGGAGCCACCGCGCGGCGAACCGTGCGGCGGGACCCGGAGCCCGAGAGGCTGCCGCCGATGCTGGAGCTCCCGCTCGAACGACTCTTGGTCGAGGGAAGGGAGAAGGTCCGCTTGCTGCTCGAAGCGCTCGGCGTCCTGACAACAGGTGTCTTTACCGCCGGAGTACGAGTCGTGCGCGACGAGCTTCCAAATCGGCTCGGAGCGCTATAGCTGCGAGTCGTACTCGGCCTGCTCGAGGCGGCAGGCTTCCTGATCGTCGGTGTTCTCACCGAAGGAATCTTCACCGTACGCGAGGACTTCAGGGTGGCCCCTGATCGACTCGGGATACTGTAGCTTCGTTTTGTGCTTGGCCTGCTCCGGCTCGCAGCCTTGCTGGGCGTTCTGATGCTGGGAGTGCGAATGGTCGGCGTCCTGACGCTCCGAGAACTGCTCGATGGTCTCGACGGAGCCCGGGAGCTGCGAGAGCTGCTGGAACTGCTGGAGCTTCGAACCCGCGAAGGAGAACTTGACCGGCTGGAAGGCCGAGAGCTGGATTTCGACGGGCTTGAGCGCGAGCTGCTGGACCCCGAACGGACCTTGAGCTGAGCATGAACCTGGTCGAGAACCGGGAGCTCAAAGGCGACCCCAGCGAGAAAAACCACCAAAAGACAGGAGATCCTATTTCCACAGCTCATCACAAATGAACGGAGCATCTAAATTGTCCTCATTCTCAGGCGTTAAACCCAGTCCCGAAAACCGGCAAACCCGTTCCAGGGGAGGCCGGAAACAACTCAGTACCTTGCCGGTAAATGACTTACGTTATTATAAGTCGCGAAGCAAAGTACGAACTAACCTAATCCGTTTCGCTCTTATCGAATCGTCATTAACCTCTGACGAAATCAGGGCATGGGTTATTCAACAAAACCAGCCAAACGCAGAGGGAACAGCTCGACAGCGGCTTTTAATGTGCGGCTACCGACTCCCGGCCAGACCCCAATACGCGTCCTTCGCTAACCACCTGGCGTCCGCCCACGAAGGTATGAACCGTGTTCCCACGCATGGTGAGACCGCCGAAACAGGTATTTCTGCCCTTCGACTCGAAGGTCTCCGGATCGATGATGCGATCCGTCTCGACATCAAAGACCGCCACATCGGCAATCTTGCCG
>DODI01000491.1:0-275 GCA_003509045.1 Planctomycetota bacterium
GGCTTCGGAAAATGGGGCTGTGGGGGGCGCGGCTCAACCGGCGTTCCTGAAGAGCTCGGCTTTGATGTCTTCGTCGGCTACTACGACCAGGTCCATGCTCATTCCTTCTACCCGCCACATCTCGTGCGCAACAGCAAGGAGATCCCCCTCGAGGGCAACCGCGGCGGGCGGACCGGGAAAACCTACTCGCACTACCTGATCTTCGATGAGGCGAAAAAGTTCATCCGTGATAACGCGAAGAAGCCCTTCTTCTGCTACCTGCCCATCACCCCGCC
>DODI01000491.1:581-961 GCA_003509045.1 Planctomycetota bacterium
CTGCTACCTGCCCATCACCCCGCCCCACGGCATGTACGACATCCCCGAGAGCGACCCCTCCTGGCAGCACTTCAAGGACAAGGACTGGCCCGGCGAAACCCGCAACTACGCGGCCATGGTTCACATGGTCGACCGGCAGGTGGGGGAGGTGCTCGCGCTGCTGAAGGAGCTCGACCTCGAAGAGAACACGCTGGTTTTCTTCTGCGGCGACAACGGCGGCCATGACCGCTTCCGTAACAACGCCCATCCGAGAGGCTTCTTCGGCCCCAACCTGAACCCGAAGACAGGGGTCGGCTTCCGCGGCGGCAAAGGAAACCTCTACGAGGGTGGCCTGCGGATCCCGATGCTGGCGCGCTGGCCAGGAAAGATCAAGCCGGGGC
>DODI01000491.1:1352-5599 GCA_003509045.1 Planctomycetota bacterium
CCGGGGGGAAGGCGCCGGCGGATATCGACGGGATCTCGGTCCTTCCGGAGTTGCTCGGG
Source organism: Planctomycetota bacterium (assembly GCA_003509045.1). GTDB lineage: Bacteria > Planctomycetota > UBA8108 > UBA8108 > UBA8108 > UBA8108. The sequence continues at coordinate 1,412 of DODI01000491.1, forward strand.
CGTGAGCAAAAGAAAAAGCATGAATTCCTCTACTGGGAATACGGCGGCCACACCGCTGTGCGGATGGGCAATTGGAAAGCCGTCCGAACGAACCAGCGCAAGAAGTGGGAGCTCTACGACCTCTCGGCCGACCTCTCAGAGAGCAAAGACCTCGTAGCGAAACACCCTGCCATCATCGAAAAAATGGCCGCCTTCGCGGAGGCCTCCCACGTAAAAACGGTCCAGGGGAAATACTCTGACACCGAGGCGCATGAAAAGGACCGCTGGGCAAAATGGGGCGACGCGCGCCCCCAGCCCAAGCTCAGCGGAAAAACGAAACGGCTCCCGAAAGAAGGCCTGCTGGCGAATTCCGGCTGGAAGCTCGTGAGCTTCAGCAGCGAGAGCACCACCAACGACCGCAAGGCCGCCTACGCCATCGACGGCAAGCCGCGAACCCACTGGCACAGCCGATGGACTTCGAAGCACCCCCACGAGTTGGTCATCGACCTCGGCGCCCAGCGTACGGTCCGCGGCCTGCGTTACCTCGCCCGCCAGGACGGCAGCTTCAACGGCGGCTTCAAGGATTTTGACCTCACCATCGGTGACACACCCGGACAGTTCGGCGAGCCGACCCTGAAGGGAGCCTTCAAAAAAACCAAGGAGCCCCAGGAGGCCACCTGCAAGGCCGCAAAAGGACGCTATGTCCGGATCCGGGTGCTCTCAGAGGTTGGCGGTGGACCTTGGGCTTCGGCCTCGGAAATTGGTATCATCGGCGACTAGGGTCGGCTTCGTTATCGAGTCAAAGAACAAGGAGCTTCAGGCATCTCATGCGTGTTTTTTCGATATCCATGGCTGTCCTGCTGGCCCTGGCCGCCGCAGGGCGGGCGCAAGAGCTTCCCCCGATCGCTCCCGGCGACTGGTCAATGTACAACCTCAACGTCCTCGGCTGGCGCTACAACTCGGCCGAAAAGAAGCTGTCGCCTGAAAACGCCGGGAGCCTGGAAGAGAAATGGCGCTTCCCCCGCAAGGACTCAAAAGAGTTCGTCGGCGCGATTCATGCCACCCCGATCGTAGTCAACGGCCATGTCTACTTCGGCACCATGGTCAAGCCCGCCTTCTACAAGCTCAAGCCCAACGGCGAGGTTGCCTGGAAATTCCGAATTCCCGCCTACTCCAATAAGGGCGCGCTCGGAGAAAAAGGCAAGCGGGGCGTCAACCGCATCGGCTCCGGCCCCGGCATCCTGAGCACCGCCCTGGTAACTGACAGCACGGTTTTCTTCGGCGATGCGGCGGGCGTGTTCTATGCCCTCGATCGCTCCAGCGGGAAGAAGCTCTGGTCTCTCAACGCCAAGGTCGATGGCTTCCCCGGCGGCCACCACGCCAATGTCTTTATGTCATCGCCTATCCTCGCAGACGGGAAAATCATCGTCGGCGGCGGCAGCCATGAGCACCCCTATCCGCAGGACCCTCGCTATCCCTGCTGCACGGGACGCGGCTTCGTCATCGCCTTCGAGCCTGGAACCGGCAAGGTCGCCTGGAAATACGACGTGGGCCCACCGCCGAAGAAGTTCAAGAAGCCCATCGTCATCGAAGACGCCAACGGAAAGCATGTCTTCACCCACGGCCCGGCCACGAGTTCCGTCTGGTCCTCCCCATCCTACGATGCCCGTCTTGGCATGATCTTCTTCGGAACCGATGTCCAGAACTCTCCGCGCGCCCCAACCCCGGACAACCCCCGGCTCGACACGGAGTATTCAAGCGCCGTGATTGCCGTCGATGTCAAGACCGGCAGGGAGCGCTGGGTCACCCAGATCAACAAGGGCGACATCTTCAACCACTCGATGTCGGGCTACGACCCCAACACCGGCCTCTACAAGGATCTCTCGATCGGTGACACCCCGAAGCTCTACGACATCAAGGTCAAGGAGCGGAAAACACGCGTTGTCGGGGTCGGCTGCAAGGACGGCGGCTTCTATGTCTTCGCCGCTGCCGACGGAAAGCTGCTCAACTCAACCCCCCTCTACAAGGGAAAGCCGCGCTTTCCCCTCGACCCCAAGCCGGACAAGCGCCTGATTGCCCTGCCCAGCCCGATCGGCGGCATCCAGAGCGGTTGCGCTACCGATGGAAAACGTGTTTACACCAACGCCATCGACTGGTTGCGAATCGGGCGGGCCCTCCCTGACGGAGGAAGGGTGGTCTGCATCCATCCCGATGCGGAAAAAGAGTTCTGGAGACACGAGCGACCGGTGATCAAATCAAGAAGCCGCGGCAAGATCGGCGACCCCGTTGGGGCAGGCATTGCCCTTGGAGGTGGCATCGCCTGCTTCACGACGACGGTCAGCGAGCGCCTCGTCGTGCTCGATGCCGCCAACGGAAAGGTGCTCAAATCAAAGCATATCGGAACCGTCTGGAGCGGCCCCTCGATCTCCCGGGGACGGGTCTATGTCGGGACGGGAAGCATCCTGTTCCTCAAGAAACAGATGAACGGCATTCTCTACAGCTTCGGCCTGCCGGGCGAGGACGAGGTAAGCCGAATGGGCGGTGGCAATGAATAATGCAGGCGACCACTATTTGAAAAGGAGCCGAACCATGATGATGCGTATAGCCTTGTTGCTGCTCGCCTTTCCCTCCCTGGCCGCAGCCCAGGGGTTTTCACCTCCGGAAGACCTCTCTTTTCGTAAAGACAAGATCATGAGCGAGGGCGTTCGCCTGGGTGCCGAGGTCTTCTCTCTGAAGGCCAACGCAGAAAAGAAGCTCCCGACCATCGTCATGTGCCACGGGTGGGGGGGCACGGCGAGATCCCTGCGCTCCGACGCGGTGGTGTTTGCCCGCGCAGGCTACCTTGTGGTCACCTTTGACTATCGCGGTTGGGGCGCAAGCGATGGCCGCATCATACGCATCGGCGAAAAGAGCAAAGACGGCAGCGGCGCGGCGGTGAAAGAAATCCGCGAGGTCATCGACCCCATCGAGCAAACCACCGACCTCCTCAACGCCATTCACTGGGTGCAGAAAGAGAAGCGATGCGACCGCGAGCGCATCGGTCTCTGGGGAAGCAGCTTCTCCGGTGGCCACGTGGTCTACGCAGCGGCCCGTGACCCGCGCGTCAAGGCCACGGTCAGCCAGGTGCCCGCCTTTGACGGGCGCTGGGCCATCAACTCTTCCCGCATGCGCAAGGCGACCTACGGCGGCGCTACGCAGCGAGCCCGCGGAGAGGTCGGCTACCCTGAGCCTGCGGAGGCCGCCCCTGGAAAGCTGAAAGGCTCTCCAATTCTCGAAAAAATCGGCCGCTACGCCCCGGTAGAGGATGCCGCGCGGCTGAAGGGCTGTGCCGCGCTCTTCATTCTTGCTGAGAACGAAGAGCTCTTCGACAACAAGGAGCATGGAATCCTCGCTCACAGCAAGGCGAAGGGGCCCAAGAAGCTCGTCATTGTCCCGGAAATCAAGCACTACGGCATCTACCGCGAGGCGAAGAAGCAGGCCCAGAAGCTCGCCATCGACTGGTACGACGAACATCTGAAGAAATAAACCTGGAGACCCTCCCCCGATGAAATTAAACCCCGCCCTTCCCGCCCTGCTCCTGCTTGCCGCACTCTGCGCCCCGGCAGCCGAAGCAAAAGATACCCGCCCCAACTTCATTCTCTTCATCACCGACGACATCTCTGCCAGCGACCTCGGTTGCTATGGCAACGAAAAGATCAAGACCCCTCACCTGGACCGCATGGCCGCCGAGGGACTTCGTTTCACCAACGCCTATCTGAGCATCTCGAGCTGTTCTCCGAGCCGCTGCAGCATCATCTCGGGCCGCTGGCCTCACAACACCGGCGCCTGTGAGTTGCACACCACCCTGCCGAAAGACCAGTATGTCTTCCCCGAGACGCTGAAGAAGGCCGGCTACTACACCGTGCTCTCCGGCAAGCATCACATGGGGGGTGCGGTAGACCGCGGCTTTGACAAGGTGTCCAGGGGGAAGGGGCCCGGCAAGGAAGGCGACTGGGTAAAAATCCTCAAGGAGCGCCCCAGGGACAAGCCCTTCTTCTTCTGGTTTGCCTCGAGTGATGCCCATCGAAACTGGGGCTTCAACGAAGACGCGCCCACCTACGACCCGAAGGAGGTCATGGTGCCCCCCTACCTCGTCGATGGCCCCAAGACGCGTAAGGACCTCGCCGACTACTACCACGAGGTGAGCCGCACCGATCATTATGCCGGCCT
>DODI01000231.1:0-10706 GCA_003509045.1 Planctomycetota bacterium
CGTGAACATTTCCACCTGCTCCTCGTCCACTATGGAGAGTCCGAGAGGGCGGCTATTCTCAGGATGCGAAAGTTCGGGGCCTGGTACGCCACCGGCTTTCACGGCGCGGCTGAATTCAGGCGCCGCTTCAACACTGTCCGCAGCGGCGAAGAGCTCGAGGAAATTCTCGGGCTCTGGCTGGCGGGGCAGTCGCAGAGGGAGGGCTGAGGACATGGTCGGCAGGAAGCGCCAGCAACCGGACGGATTGCGCTACAGGGTGGTGCTGGGAGACTCGCGTTCGATGGCCGACGTCGAGGATGGCTCGGTACACCTGGTGGTGACCTCTCCTCCCTACTGGCAGCTGAAGGACTACGAGGCGGAGGACCAGATCGGCTTCCACCAGGAATACGATGAGTACATCGGCGAGCTTGACAGGGTCTGGGGTGAATGCGAGCGGGCGCTCCACCCTGGCTGCAGGCTGGCGGTCAATATCGGCGACCAGTTCCTTCGCGCCAAGACCTACGGCAGGTACAGGGTCGCGGCGATCCACGCCGACATCATCCGCGGCTGCGTCGACCGGGGTCTCGACTTCATGGGCTCGATCATCTGGCAGAAGGTGACGACCATGAACACCTCCGGGGGCGGGGTGATCATGGGCTCCTTTCCCTATCCCCGCAATGGTATCGTGAAGCTCGATTACGAGCACATCCTGTTGTTCAAGAAGCTGGGGAAGGCTCCGCGGCCGGATCCCGCGGAGAAGGAGCTGTCCCGCCTGAGCACGGAGGAGTGGAACGAGTATTTCTACGGCCACTGGACCTTCCCGGGCGCCAGGCAGGAGGACCATATCGCCGTTTTTCCCAGTGAGCTTCCTCGCCGGCTGATCCGCATGTTCACCTTCGCCGGGGAGACGGTTCTCGACCCCTTCCTCGGCAGTGGAACCACGCTGAGCGTGGCGCGGGAGCTGGGCCGGTCCTGTACGGGCTACGAGCTCAACCCCGCGTTCCTCGGCACCATTCGCGAGAAGACGGGGTTTGGTGAGCAAAAGGAGTTTTTTCGCGGGCAAGAGAAGCTGGAGGTAATCGGCGAGCTCCCGTCCGCAGAGGAAGAGACCGGCAAGGCCGTCGAGCCCTCCGCCGGGGGCCCGGCCGGGAGCTTTGGTTCCGTCATTCGAAAGGGCGACAGCCGGCGGCGGGAGGAGTACCACCGGATCCGGGAGGTCCTGGACGTTCGGACGGTTGAGCTCGAAGACGGCAGGAACCTGAAGCTCCTTGGCTTGATCGAGGCCGGCGGGGCCGGAGGGGTCGAGCGTCTTCGCGAGCTGGTCGATGGGAAGCAGGTCTATTTCAAGAGCGATCCCGGAACGGATGGAGAGGACGGGATCTATCTCTATCTGCGTAACAGGACCTGCATCAATTCACGGCTGATCAGGGATGGGGCGGCCGGAGTTGACGAGGGCCGTGAATACAGGATGAAGAAGCGGTTCCTGCGCTACCGAGCCGAGCTCGAGTCCTGAGTCCCGCCCCTACCCGGCCTCCAGGTGATCAAGGAGCGCCGCGCCCTCTTCGAGGCCCGGGGCGAGGAAGTGAGCCCCCGCCTTCAGCAGCCGCTCGCGCTTGCCGCTGTTCATATGGTAGCGGTTTTTTTCCCGGGTGTGGATGCCGAAGGCGACGGCTCCGGTTTCCCGGCCGTCCTGGATCTCGACATAACCATCTCCGATGACGATGAGCTCGGGACCGTCGAGGCCGTGGTCCGAGATGATCCGCTCGATCACCATTCGCTTCGAGAAGTTCTCGTATTGTCGGAGCGCTCCGAATATCCGGTTCTCGAAAAGATGCTCGAAGCCCAGGAGGGCGGCGTCTCTTCGAACCAGGTCCTCATCCGTTCCGCTGGCGAGATAGCAGCTCACTCCGCGTCCCGCCAGCTCCTCCAGGAAGGCAAGTGAGCCGGGGACCAGGAAATCTCCGGGCGGGAGCAGGCCCTCCTCAATCGCCGAGAGCCGGTCCGAGATGGCGGTATCGAGCCGGTCGTTGTAGAGCGCCTTGTATTCAAGGGGCTCCAGCGGCGCGCCGCCGCGCCTCTTGATCTCCTCGCAAAGCCGGATCATCTGGTAGATGGTCTGCTTGCCGGTGAGCTTGTCTACGAACGCGGTCACCAGCGCCTCGAGCTCTTCGCGGGACTCGTCCCGCCTGCAGTCCTCAAGCAGGTCGACCATCAGGGGGACCATCTGGTCCTGCCAGCCATCCCTGAGCAGGGACAGGGTGCCATCGAGATCGAAGAGCGCGTAGCGGATGGGCGCCCGCCGCGGCTCCTCCACGATCTCGATAGCTGTCCCGGGTATCCTGGGGAGCAACCGCGATTAACCGGCGGCAGCGCCTACGGCGGCGAGGGCCGCGTCGTAATCGGGATGATCGGTCATCTCCGGAACGACCTCGACATAGGTAATCTTGTCCTCGGCATCGACAACGAAGATCGCGCGGGTCAGGAGCTTCAGCTCCTTGATCAGCACGCCATAGGCGTTGGCGAAGGAGAGCTCACGGTGGTCCGACAGGGTCGTCATTTCGACCTCTTCGGCGCCGCACCAGCGGCCCTGCGCGAAGGGAAGGTCCGCGCTGACGGTGAGAACCTGAACATTTTCCGGAAGTCCGGAGATCTCCCCGGCGAAACGCTTGGTCTGTTCGGAGCAGACGCCGGTATCGAGCGAGGGCACCACCGAGATCAGTCTTACCTTGCCGGCCGAGGAGGCGAGGTTTACGGGTTCGAGGCCGCCATCGATCACATCGAAATCAGGGGCCTGGTCACCGGCCTGCAATACCGGCCCTACGAGGGTCAGGGGCGCTCCCTGGAAAGTCACTCCGCCTTCTCTTTCGCTCATTGTTCTGAACCTTTCCGTTATAGATGAAATATGGCTGTCGACGAGGTCAGCCAGGAATAAGACAAGCGGAGCATAGTAACGAAAACCGGCGCACACTTCAATGAGCCTGGCTGGCAACCTTGTACCTTTGAGACAGCGGCCCGAATCGTTTATCCTGAGCGGGACCTTTGTGATTAGGCCCGGTGAGAACATGAGCGCAGAAAAAACTGAAAAGACCCCATCGGTAGAGACCATCGCCCGGCGGGCGCGGGCCGCCGCCCTGCAGCTGGCGGCGCTCTCTACCGAGAGCAAGAATGCCGCCCTCGAGGCGGTCGGGAGCAAGCTGGAGAAGAGGCGAGAAGACATCCTGGAGGCTAACCGCGCCGACAAGGCGGACTGCGAGGCTGAGGTTGAATCCGGCAGCCTGAGCGGGGCCCTGTTCAAGCGTCTTGATCTCGAGGGGAGCAAGTTTGATTCCATGCTGGCAGGGGTTGGCGACGTCGCCCGGTTGCCGGACCCGGTCGGACAGGTGACCCTCGCGACGAGGCTCGATGAGGGGCTTGATCTCTACCGGGTAAGTTGTCCGCTTGGAGTCATCGGCGTTATTTTCGAGGCCCGGCCCGAGGCGGCCGTGCAGATCGCCGCCCTCGCGCTTAAATCCTCCAACGCCGTCATTCTCAAGGGCGGCCGGGAGGCCTCCCGAACGAACGAGACCCTGGTCTCGGTCATCCAGGAGGCCCTCGGCGAGGTGGATGGGGTGTCGCCGGATGCGGTTCAGCTCGTCTCGACTCGCGAGGAGGTGCGGGAGATGCTCGATCTCGATCGCTGGATCGACCTGATCATACCCCGCGGCTCGAATGAGCTGGTGCAGTCCATCCAGGAGGCGACTCGTATTCCCGTTCTTGGCCATGCCGATGGGCTCTGCTCGGTTTATATCGATCGAGATGCCGATGAGCGCAAGGCGGTGGCCGTCAGCGTCGATGCGAAGACTCATTATCCGGCCGCCTGCAATGCCTGCGAGACGCTGCTGATTCATCGCGAGCGGCTCGGCGACCTGCTTCCCGTCCTGGGCGCGGCCCTGCGCGAGGCCGGGGTGGAGATCAGAGCCGACGAAGAGGCCTCCGCGCATCTCGAGGCCGCCATCGCCGCCGCCCCCGAGGATTACGACACCGAGTTTCTGGACAGGATCCTGGCGGTCAGGACGGTCGCCTCGCTCGAGGAGGCTGTTGAACACATCAACTCGCATGGATCCCATCACACCGATGCGATCGTGACCGAGGACGCCGCCGCCGCCGAGTATTTTCTCTCGCGGGTTGATTCAGCCGGCGTTTTTCACAACGCCTCGACCCGCTTCGCCGATGGTTTCCGCTTCGGCCTCGGGGCGGAGGTTGGCATCAGCACCAACAAGACCCACGCTCGCGGCCCGGTTGGTCTCGAAGGACTGGTCATCTACAAGTACAGGCTCTACGGCTCTGGGCATGCCGCCGTGGACTACGACCCGGGCGCCGGCGAATTCCTCCACGATGAGATTGAACCCAGGGAGCTTCCCTGAGTTCTTTTCAGCTCTTCGGTGCTCTGCGAGGCTCCCCCCGGCCCTCACCTCTTGACCACGAGATGGGCCGATGGCATACTCACCTTCTTGGTTGTTTTTCAGCCTGACCCGCCTGTGGGCCTTCCCTTGAGGGGCGGTCCCCGGTTGCTCTGGGGGGCTGGATTCCGCTTTTACGCGGCAGGATCAATACTGGAGCTCGAGAGCCATCGGCGTACCTATTTCACAGATGTGGGCGGTTGCTTCCCACGTTCTGAAAAACAAGCTGACGCGAAAGAAACGGTATCCGCTCGTGCTGATGCTCGAGCCTCTCTTTCGCTGCAATCTTGCCTGCGCCGGTTGCGGCAAGATCCAGTACCCCGGGCATATTCTCAAGCAGGAGCTCACCCCCGAGCAATGTTTCAACGCCACGGATGAATGCGGCGCGCCGATCGTGAGTATTCCCGGAGGAGAGCCCCTGATGTATTCGAAGATCCAGGAGGTGGTCGAGGGGCTGGTCGCCAGGAAGAAGTACATCTACCTGTGTACCAATGCGGTTCTGCTCAAGGAGAAGATCGATCTTTTCAAGCCGACCAAGTACCTCACCTTCAGCATTCACATGGACGGGCTTGAGGAAGAGCATGACTTCGCCGTCTGCCGGGAGGGTGTCTACAAGGACGCTCTTGAGGCCATCAAGCTGGCGCTTTCAAGAGGCTTTCGGGTTACGACCAACACGACCCTCTTCGAGGGGGCCCGGCCTGTCCGGGTGCGCGAATTTTTCGATGAGATGACGGCATTGGGGGTGGAGGGAATGATGGTGTCCCCGGGCTACAGCTACTCCAAGGCTCCCGACCAGGAGAGCTTTCTTCATCGGGAGCGAACACGGGGTCTCTTTCGAAGAATTCTCGCCGCGCCGCGCAAGGGCTGGCGCTTCAACCAGTCACCGTTGTTTCTCGAATTCCTGATGGGGGTCAAGGGGCGAGATTACCACTGCACGCCCTGGGGAAATCCCACCTACAATCTCTTCGGCTGGCAGAAGCCCTGCTACCTGTTGCAGGAGGGCTACACGGAGACCTTCGACGAGCTGATGGAGACGACCGACTGGGATCAGTACGGTCATGATAAAAACGAAAAATGCCGCGACTGCATGGTGCACTCGGGATACGAGGCCACCGCGGTTGACCAGACCTTCGGCAGCCTGCGCGGTTTTCTGGCGACCGTTCGCGCCACGCTGCTGGGGTATCGCTGGAGCGGAGATGGCGCGATTGAGAATTCCGATGGCGCCGCCGACAGGGATGGGGTCGTAGCGCCCCCGGTGGTTGACAAGACAGAGGTGCCCAGCTGCGGCGCCGCGCGTATAGAGACGAAGGCATGAGGGGCGCCGGAGATGCAGGGTGATTCTTCTGAGGCCGAATCCAGCGGTGGCGCCGGCTCCGATGAGACCGCTCGATATGACCGGGGCTTTTCCTGGGTCGAGGGTGATCCGGGCAGCCTGGACGAGATGGTCGAGATAGCTTTTGACTACCGGGGTGACGTGACCATCCTGCTTAGAGACGAGGATGACCTGGTCGGCTATCTTGCCAACCGCTCCATCTGCCGGCCGGCCCCGGCTGAATCGTGGATCGAGGTCTTCCCCGCCGCCGGTGGGCCCAGGAGGAAGATCTCGCTGGCGGCCATCCGGGGGTTGATCCTGAGTGGAAAAGACGTCGCTTCCGGAAAGTCCTGGGAGAGATGGTTGAAAAAGTATACTGAACGTAGAGACTCTCTCGCCCGGGGGGAAGATGTGGAGAACATAGATCTCTTTCCCGACGAGCTGGACTGAGGGTTCTTTCCTGAAACCGGCAGCCTTTGCGCGCCGCGCTCCCTCTTTTTTGAGGACTGCACCTCCGCTGCTCTACTGCGCGATATAGATCTCATGGAAGGTCCGATGAGCAGGCTCCAGGCCGATGTGGGCTCCCTGGAAGGAGCAGCCCTCTGCGGGGCCACATTGTCATTAAATGTCACCCCGATTTGTCATGGTAGCCATGGGCCTACACGGGGTTTAAAATATACGGAAGGCTTTGTGTTACATGTTCGTGGGGAATGGGGATGTAAGAAATGAGAGTACCGATGATAATTTTCTGTTCTGTCGTCAGCCGGACGACAGTTTTATTTTTTATAGCGGCTCTGCTCCTGGGCCACGCAGGCCTGCGCGCCGATGAATTCGACATCATCATCAATGAGCTGAATTACAACGTCTTTGACAACGGCGGTGAGGACAGCCTGGAGTTTATCGAGCTCTACAATCGCGGAGGGACGGTCGTCGATCTCGGCGGCTGGGATTTTTCCCGCGGTGTTGACCTCACCTTTCCCGCGGGGACCATGGTCGAGCCAGGCGAGTATCTTGTCCTGAGCCCCGACCCTGCGGCCGCAGCGGCTCGCTATGGATTGCAGCGCGTCCTGGGGCCCTATCTTGGCCAGCTGGATAATGGCGGAGAGATCCTCGAGCTCCTCAATTCGAAGGGGCAGATGATCAGCCGGGTTCATTATGACGACAGTACGCCCTGGTCAGGCCGGCCGGATGGCCGGGGACCGTCGCTGGAGTTCACCGGCGTCGACAACGCCAATGACCTGGCGAGAAACTGGAAGCCCAGCAAGACTCTCGGGGGGACTCCCGGGCGGGTCAACTCGCGCAGGGTGCTGCCCTCGCGTCTGACCCAGAGAGGTCCGCGTCCTATCGTCTCGTCGCAGGGTATCTGGAGGACCTTTGCCGGCAACTCGAACCCTTCGGATCCGATAGATGCCTGGACCCGGATTGACTTTGATGACGAGGAGTGGGGCACCGCCCAGGGAGGCTTCGGGTATGGCCAGCGGGTCGGCTTCAACTTTTCGACCCAGATCAGCAATATGCGCCGGGAGTTCAACACCTACTACATCCGCAGTAACTTTACAGTTACCGAGGAGACCCTGGCGGCAATTACCGATGGGTCGATTGACCTCAGCCTGACGGTTTCCTATGACGATGCCTTTGTCGCCTACGTCAATGGTACGGAGGTGGCCAGGGACAATGTTGGCGACCCCGGGGAACCGGTCGCTTTTGATGCCACCGGAGATGAGAGCCGCAACGAAACGGCTCGTGTCGAGCTCCCCGACATTGCGGGCCTCCTGGTCGAGGGCGAAAATGTTTTCGCGCTCCAGGGCGTCAACGCCACGCGGGACAGCAGGGACTTTTATATCGCCGCCGATCTGCTCATGGCGGAAAACTTCCAGGATGAGAAGGATGAGGAATCGGAAAATCCCTACATCGGAAGAATTATCAACGAGCTGCTGGCCGGTGAGGGGGATGACCCGGGTTTTATAGAGCTCTTCAATCCCGAGGACGAGGAGCTCGACCTCAGCGGCAATGTCCTGCTCTCCAGCCGCGGTAATTTTCTCTACGAGATTCCCGGTGGGACCGTTCTTGCCCCGGGAGAGTTTGTAGCCTTTGACAGCAAGGTGTTGGCTATTCCGGTTCCAGCCGGCGGCGCCCGCTATGTTCTGCTTGCGGCCGACGGCCGCACTGTCCTCGATGACATCGATGTCGAGATCGAGACGCCTGGGCGAAGTGTGGGCCGTTTCCCTGAGGGGGATGAAGATGTCTACGTGCTTGACCAGCCGACCAACGGCGTGGCCAATGCCTATACGTACAGGTCACCGGTGGTCATCAACGAGATTCATTTTCATCCGCCCTATGTTCCCGCCGGCAAGGACTGCTCCCGACAGTGTTCGGACGCCCGTCAGTGGGTTGAGCTGTTGAACCGCAGCGAAGAAGCTGTAGACCTTGGCGGCTGGAAGCTCACCAATGGAATCAGGTATACCTTTGAGTCCGACACCATCCTGGCTGCCGGAGCCTACCTTGTCGTAGCCTCTTCACTGGAGGACTTTTCGGCGCTTCACGATGGTGTCGAAAACGTCGTCGGCGACTGGTCCGGGCGTCTCAACCACGCCACCGAGACGATCAACCTGCGTGATGGCCTCGGTAATCGTGTCGACAGGGTGATCTACGGAGACGGCGGCGCGAAGAATGACGAAGACCCCGATGATGGCGTGGACGACCGCACCTTCCGCGGCAGCCCCTGGCCGACACTTGCGGATGGAGATGGCCCCACCATTGAGCTCGTCAACCCGGACCTCGGCAACCGGGCCGGCGTCTCCTGGAGGGCTTCCAATGATGCCGGTGGAACTCCCGGTGCCCAGAACTCAGTTTTTGAGGCGGACCCCGCTCCCTCGATCAGGTCGGTGAAGCATTCCCCGGCCGTTCCGCGCAGCGATGAGGCCGTGGTGGTGACCTGCTCGATCTCAGCTCTCGATGCGCTTACCGAGGCCGAGGTCCAATGGTCGATAGCGGGTGGCCCCTCCGGCAACGCGAATCTTCGTGACGATGGCGCGGGCCCTGATGAGCTCGCCCAGGATGGCGTCTTCTCAGCCAGTATCCCGGCGCAGGACGATGGGGACATCGTTAGATTTTCGATCGTTGCCGCGACTGGCGCTGGCGGCAGAGCTCGTCTGCCGCTTGAGCCGGAGGCCGATCCCTTTCGCGGGTTCCAGGGGGTCTTCTATCTCTACGAGGTAGATAATTCGAACCCGCCGGATGCTGGCGCGGCGGTCTTCCGCATCATCATGAATCCGAACGACAGCGATGAGCTCGAGGACCGCGATGAGGCCAGCAACGTTCTTTTACCGGCAACGCTGATCTGCGATGGAGAGATCTACTATTGCGCCGGTGTTCGTTATCGAGGTGAGAACTCACGTCGATTGCCCAACAAGGCCTTCAAGATCAAGCTTCCGCCGGAGAATTCCTGCAAGGGTATTGGAAATATCAACCTGCTTGCGGGTAATGGAAATGATTTCGGCACCTCGACCTTCAACGAGCTTCTCGCTTCCGATCTCTATCGAAGAGCCGGTGAGCCCCATCCCCAGGAATGGAACGCTGTCCTGCATTTTGCCGGAGTCGTGGGACGCAATTACGACACCCGCTACATTCGCAAGGAGGCCTATGACGATGACTTCCTCACGCGTTTCTTCGGCGGCAATTCAGGGGGTAACCTCTACCGTCCAATGGACCCCGGCGGTCTCGGTGGTTTTGGCGGCGGCCGGATAATGGGTAACCTGGAATACCAGGGGACCGATCCGGACGATTACCGCCGTATTTACGACAAGCGGTCGAACGAAGATGAGGATGATTTCAGCGACGTCATCGCGCTGACGAGGATGTTTGACGCCGGCGAAACACCCCAGGCCGAATTCAGGCAGAGAGCCGAGGAGCTGCTCGATGTCCGGCAATGGGCGCGCTTCTTCGCCATCATGGCCTGCGTAACGAATACCGATGGGGGAATCTGGAACGATGGAGGGGAAGATTATTTCCTTTATCGCATGCCTTCAGATGCCGATCGTCCCGATGCCGGGAAATGGCTGATCCTGTGCTGGGACCTGGAGGAGACCTTTACCGGCAGCAATGAGAGGCTCTTTCGTCCGGAGGCCGACGGGCTCCAGAGATTCTTTGCCGTGCCCGAGTTTGCTCGTCTTTATTACGAGGAGCTGCTGATTGTCAGGAGGGCGGTCTTCTCACGGGCCCAGATGCGCCAACGCTACGGCTACGCCGACCTGATGTTCCCACCCGAGGATATCTACGATGTGGTCGATGAGGTCGACACGATCGTTACTGAGCGCCTTGGCTATTTCGATGCCAACATCACCCTGGGAGTGGAAGGCGGCGCGCGTCGCAACGCCGATGGTGGCAGCCGGCTCATTGATGCGGGCGAATCCTGGCGCTATTTCCGGGGTACGGAGAGCCCTCCGGGGGATGGCCTTGCCTGGACGCGTCTCGGCTACGACGATGAGGCCTGGGAGAGGGGTGAGAGTGGCTTCGGCTACGGGGATGGAGATGACGCCACCGTTCTCGGCGACATGCGAAATAACTATACGACCGTATTTCTCAGGAAGACCTTTGAGATCGAAGACCCGGCCGCCATCCAGGCGCTGACCCTCGTCATGGATTATGACGATGCTTTTGTCGCCTTCATCAATGGAGAGGAGATCGCCCGTTCGAACAACGCTCCTGACGGAGCGGTTGACTACGAATCAACCTCGACCTCGAATCACGAGGCTGGAGATGACCTTGATCGCTTTAATATCTCCATGGACAAGATCCGCGCCGGCGAGAACGTTCTCGCCGTATTGGGGATCAACGGCAACCTGTCCTCCAGCGACTTCTCCCTCATTCCGGTCGTGGCCTCGACCCTCGCCGGAGCTGTGGCGGGCCCCACCGGCGGCTGCGGCGACAGTATCTACACCACGGGCTCAACGATCATTCTCGCGGGTCTGGCGGAT
>DODI01000317.1:0-3438 GCA_003509045.1 Planctomycetota bacterium
AAAACGAAGCTGATCCCGTCGCAGATCGCATAGCCGGAGAGATCGAGCGGGTCGGGGTTCTCGTTGTAAAGCTCGATGAACTCGAAACGCTTCTGAACCTCGCCCCGGGGCGAGTACATGATCTCCGAAATCGTTACAGCCTGGAGATTGGCGCAAGCGCAAAGCCCAACCACGAGGACTGTAAAAACCCGAACTGATTGCAAGGTGAGACAGCGGCTCATATCTAATGAATCCTATTAGCTAGATGGTTTTCGAAACTCCCGGTGTAGCCGTATGAGGGTCAAGATCACAAGACACAGGAGACGAGATCGTTAATCAGGGCGCGCATCGTAACTCTAAACATTGGCTTTGAGGAGGCTTGCTCATCTAATCCGACAATTCCAGACATCCATAAGCCGCCGCCACTAACTTTCTTTCAGGTCGTCCGCCATTCGCCGCGGAGTTGGATAGATTTTCCCGTTTTTTCTCCGGCGAGCGCGGGCTCCCTGCCGGGCGGCCGTAACACTCCCCTTGAGGAAATACACCAACTCGCATACTATCCCCCCCTCTCTATTGAAGAGAGTATTGCGAGACTCACGACCCCCCTTTTATTCCAGCAACTATTCTTCTAAGTTTTTCATCCACGAGGCACGCACCCATGAAGATCAACATCCAGGATGTATCCATCAATCCAGGTGAGCTCGAGAAGATCATCTCTTCCCTCGAAACAGCCATCGCCCGTAACACCCGGGTCAAAGAGCTCTGCGAAGAGATCCTGGAGGTGCAGAAATTCAGCGCCAGCGACCTGGGGAAAAATGGCGGTGATGGAAAAAGCGGCTGGAGAAATAAACGCCCTCAAGGCGAAAAAACTCTCGCCGAAACCATAGCAGCAGTGCTGAGCTCAGACCGCGGCCCGCTGCGGCCCATCGAGCTCAAGAACAAGGTCCTGGCCGCCGGCTACAAGACCTCGGCCAAGCCCCAGAGCTTCTACACCGCGGTTTTCAACACCGCCAAACAGCTCCCCGGAATCGTCAAGACAAGGGCTGGCTTCAGCATGCCGGCGAAAAAAAGCAGGGCTGGAAAGAACAAGCGCCGAGTCGCCGGGTAATTTCCGAACCTGCAAGACCGGACTCAGCTCGCGCCGGCCAGGCGCTGGTAGAGATTCAACAAAAACGCCCTGTTGTCCATGCCCGCATAATGAAGCTCTCCTCCCATCCGGGAAAAGGATTTGCAGAAGCGGACGTAGTAGGCTGGATGATCCATCGGCGGCTCCCCCCTGGACCAGTCCCAGGTCGACTCGGCCAGGTCGTTGACCACGATTAGAAAATCTTCGAGAGCGCCGCCCTCACGGCGAACGAGGTTGCGGGCCATGGAAAGCGACTTCTCAAAGATCATCGGCGACATGACCGCCGAGCCAACGCTCAGGTAGACCCCGCCCTCCAGGCCGCTGATCGTGTCGGCATATAGCAGGAAGTCTGACATCGAGGCGCGGCCAACAGCCCCGCCATTGAGCAACGGGTGAGGATAGATGATGTCCTGGCCAATTCCAGGATGAACGGTAAAGCGAGCGCCCTGGCGAAAACAGGCGGCCTGGATGCTCATCGATGAATGAGAATGCGGAAGGCCCAGCGCCCCGGACTCGAGACCGGAGTTGTCCATCGCATCGAGGAGATCAGCCGCCGCGGCCGCCCTGGGGGCGGCCCCCGGACCTCCGCAGCCGCCGGCCTCCAGCGCGGCCAGTAATTCCTCCCTCGCGGGAACATCGATACGCTCCTCGACAATCATACGTCCGATGGAATGCCCATACCCCAGACCATCGAAAGCGCCGACCAGGAGGGCCAGGCCAATACTGCCCCCGGTCTCTTCCCACAGGCCGAACTGTCCGCTGCTGACGTATTCCTCCACGTCCTCACAGGTACGGCCGAGGAAGGCGAACTCCCAATCATGGATGGAGCCGGCCCCGTTGGTGGCGATGTGCTGCAGCCAGCCCTCCTCGACCATCCTGTCGAGAAGCGGAGCCAACCCATTCCTGATCACGTGGGCGCCATGACATAGCACAACGGGAGCTCCCCTTTGCCTGGCTTCGATAATCCGCTCCGCGGCCCGGTCGATAACGGACGCGGCGGGCCCCGGGTCCGGGGCCGGAGCCTCCGGATCAACAGCAACCTCGCTCATCTTGAGCTTGCTCCGCCTCGAGTTTACGGGCAGAAACTCCAGCCTGGACCGGTCAAACCCTTCTCTTTGCAATTGGCCTCCAATCCTGTCGACACCGGGAACGCCGCGCAGCCTGTAGGATCAACCTACCGGGGACTCCGGAGGCATGCAAGGTTGCAGCGAAAACTGCTCCTGGAGGAAGCGGCCCACGACATTAGCTGCTCCTGCGTGGTGGGCGTATTGGAGATGCAGACACTTGACGAAATCCCATTCCCTGATACCCCCGATGCCGGTATTCCTGTAGACGTTCTCCCAGCCCTTCTCGATAACGGCCTTCTGGTGAGCCGGGAGGAGAGCAGCCCAGCGCTCACGGCCGTAGGCTTTGTGGTTTTCGTGGTACTCCGCCCTGAAATCGGAATCGGCCTGGATCCTCTCCTCTATTTTCCCTATCCAGCCATAGGATTCAAACTCGGAGACCTGGCGAATCAGGGATGGACAGGTAAGCCAGAAAAGCGTTGGAAAGGGAGAGAGCACCTGCCCCTGCTCGCCAAGGGTCAGGGGATAATAGCGAATGACCTGGGGGTGCCCCGCCGGACAGTAGACCTCGACCTTCAGAACGCCGGTGGGCCTGCGCCCGAGCTGCGACTCGAGCATATCGAGATCATCCTCGCCGGCGCGTGACACAGGGAAGTGTCCATCACTCATCGGTCACCTCTCCTGTCAAATCACTCCCAGCTCTTTCCATATGTTTCCGCCTCCAGTATCCTCCCGGGCCGGGTTCCGAAAATTCGGCTGGATGGGAGAGGGCAGGATGATAGCCTTGGTGAGCAATCGCCGGGCAAAAAATTATGGGCGACTGTTCCGGATCAACTTAGAATAATCTATCCCGTCTCCTCGCGTTAAGGTAGCCGTCGCGACAAGGGAAACGGTTCCATATTTCTGATCTACTCTCCAGGCAGGACAAATCGATGACCTCTTTCAGTATTCCGACCCTCTCCCTTTCGGCCCTCTGCGCCGCCCTGGCCCTGTTGCCGCCTACGGTAAACGGGCAGGAGGAAGGCGTCAGCAAGGGCGCGATCGTCAAAGCCTTTAGCTCTCCCAACTCCCTCATTCGCCACGACACGTGGACCAAGATGAACCCCGAGGATAAGAGCCAGTTCAAATATCTCGTCAATATCATGGCCAAGAAGCCCTGGTTCGACCGGGATGGGACCATCAAGGCGCTGGCGACCGCCGCCAGCGACGAGGTCCTTGAAAAAATGATCAAGGATCTCCAGAAACACAAGGACCGCGCGGTTCGCCAGG
>DODI01000237.1:0-6340 GCA_003509045.1 Planctomycetota bacterium
CCCAGGTCTTTGACCTGCTGATGACGAAAAAGGCCGGCAACGGCGGGGTCGCCGAGGTGAAGGAGAATGAAAAAATCCTCGAGCTGCTGCGCGGATCGCTGGGAGTCGACCACGGCTACGATTCCGCGGTCTGGAGAAAATGGTGGCAGGAGAACGAGGCGAGGTTCCGCGATGTTCCCTGAGAGAACGGACCGGCCGAAGAAGGAGTAGCTGATGTTGCTGGTGGGAACGGGAAACCTGCACAAGCTTGAGGAGATCTCCTCCGTGCTCAACGAGCTTCCGGTGCGAACGGTGGGCATCGAGCACCTCCCTCCCTGCGAGGATGTCGAGGAGACCGGCGTGACCTTCAAAGAGAACGCCCTGATCAAGGCGGTCTACTTCTCCAGGATGGCAGCCGGGCTTGATCCCGCCGAGCGTCCACGCTGGGTGATCGCTGACGATTCAGGCCTCTGTGTCGACACGCTCGACGGAGCCCCGGGAGTCTACTCCGCGCGCTTCGCTGGAGAGAATTGCACCTTCGATGACAACAACAGGAAGCTGCTGGACGCTTTAGAAGGAATCGAGACGGCGAAACGGGGCGCCCAATTCGTCTGCGTGATCTGCTGCGTACCCGTCCTGGATGATGCGTCAATCGAGCCCGGGGCGCTCTTTTACTCTGAGGGAATCTGCCCAGGGCACATTGCCCTCGGCGAAGCGGGAACTGGAGGGTTCGGCTACGACCCTGTTTTCATAGAGGCCTCCACCGGTCGGACCTTCGCGGAACTGGATGCGGAACAAAAAAACCGTCTGAGCCACAGGGGGCGGGCCCTCGAGCACTTCAGGGGAAAATTCGCCTCTCTCACAGGCTCCTGACAACATTGCGGACCCCTTTTCCCCATCCGCGGCGTTGAACGAAGAAAAGGCGTCGTGCTAATATGCCTCCATGAGCAGCAGGCGCAATCAGCCGGAACAGGCTGAGGAGATATCCGGCGAGGAGACCGAACCCAAGGTGAAGCGTTCAGGCTTCGACAGCTTCAGGGAAAATATTGAAGCGATTGTCGTGGCCGTCATTCTTGCCGTGTTCGTACGCCACTTCGCCGTCGAGGCCTTTGAGATCCCCACGGGATCCATGGCCCCAACCCTTTTCGGAATGCATGTCCAGGTGGAGAGCCCCAATACCGGCCACACTTTCGAGGTGGGCGTCCCGAGCAATTCATCGAGTGGCCGGCTGAGAATCACCCTGCAGAACTACGCGGTCTGCGCTGAAGAATGCCCGGCTGAAGGCTGTGGACTGAAACTGCACGCCAGGGCGCCCGGAGGGGTTCTCTTCGGCAGGACGACAGCCGTGTTGCCTGCGCGGGTGCGGGTCGAGTGCCAGTCCTGCAGCAACCAGTGGGAGACCTCCAAGAGCTCGTTCAAGATAACCATGGCCACCCTCCGGCTGATGAGGTGCCCTCTCACCGGGCATCTCTGGGAGCACGTCATCGAGGACTCAGCAAGGGGCGGTGGAAATAAAATACTCGTCAACAAGTTCGCCTACGACCTGGGCGAGCCGCGGCGCTGGGACGTCATTGTCTTCGCCTTCGACCAATGGAAGAACTACATCAAGAGACTCGTCGGGCTGCCGGGCGAGAAGATCAACCTGATCAACGGGGATGTTTACGTCAACGGCAAGATCGAACGTAAACCCGAACACCCCTACATCCAGGACATACTCTGGAAGAAGATCTCAGACAGCTCTGTCGTGGAAGGAGGACTCAGCCCGGTCAGAGCCTGGAAGGAGCCCGGAGGCAAAGGCGTTCCCGCCTGGCAGGAGCTCGCGGACGGCAGGTGGAGTCTCAACTCGTCAAAAAGCCCTGAGCCCGCCGTGCTTGAATACCAGCGGGCCCTGGACAATTACATCCCCTACAATTCCCTGGCCGGAAGGCCGCGTGGCCGCCACAGCGTCGGAGACGTAAAGCTCTCCTTCACTGCGACTCCGACAACAGCCGGGGGCTGGATCGGCGCGGAAATTCGTGACGGAGACTGGACCTTCCAATTGCGTTTACCGACTGGCAAGCCCGTCGCTGGACGCCCGGCTGTGGTAGAGCGCGTGGTCAATGAGCCTCGCGCTGATGTAAAGAACCCGCGCAAGCTCCGCCATCCCGGCGCGCCCGTATTCCAGGAGAAGGAAGGCATCTCCCTGGAGCTGAACACCAGGAGCCGAATCGAGCTCGTCAACTGCGACGACTGCCTGGTCGTTCGCCTGAACTCGAAAGAGATCTTCAGCCTCAAGGAGGCCGAGGGCTATATTTCCATCCCGGATGTCGACAACCCGCCGCCCGAGTCCGATCACTCGCAATATTATCTGCGGCTGCTCGGCAGCCGCGTGGATGCGAACGTGGAAGCGATCGAGCTCCACCAGGACAACTACTACACCAACGATGGAGCGGGCCATTCACATTCGATCCAATTGGAGCAGGACAGGTTTTTCGCACTTGGAGACAACAGCCCTTCATCTTCTGATGGTAGAGTCTGGGGGTCGGTACCGGCAAGCAACATGCTGGGCAAGGCGCTCCTGGTCTTCTGGCCGGGCCTGCCGGGAAATTTCCAGCTGCGGTTCATACGCTGATTGATGAGGAGAGGGTCATGACAGCAGACAATCAGAATCCCGACAACGGAGCCGAGGCCGCGGAGGAGACCGCCTCTGAGACTGCCGTCTCGACGATAGAGCCCTCCGGAGAACAGGAACCCCTGCTCAAGGTAGAGGGACTGACCAAGAGCTACGCAGGAAGGCTCGTGGTCCACGGAGTCAACTTCAGCGTAGAGCAGGGCAAGATCATTGGATTGCTAGGTAAAAACGGAGCGGGAAAGACCACCACCTTCCGAATGACAATCGGCATGGTGAATCCGGACGAGGGCAAGATCTCCTTCATGGGAAAGGACGTAACCCGCTTCCCTATGTACAGGCGCGCCCGCCTTGGAATGGGCTACCTCTCGCAGGAGCCCAGCGTCTTCAGGGGATTGACCGTCGAGCAGAATCTCAACGCCATCTTAGAACTCTCTCCCATGCCAACCGCGGACCGCATCAGGAAAAGGGACGAACTGGTTGAGGAGTTCGGCCTTGCCAAGCTGCTGAATTCAAAGGCAGCGGTTCTCTCCGGCGGCGAGAAGCGGCGTCTTGAGATCGCCCGGGCGCTCATCATGGAACCTCGTCTCATTCTCCTGGACGAACCTTTCAGCGGAGTCGACCCGATCGCCGTCAGCGAGATCCAGCAGATCATCATGAAGCTCACCGAGAAGGGAATCGGTATCCTGCTGACGGACCACAATGTGCGGGAGACCCTGAATACGACCGACAGATCCTATATCATCCTGGATGGCAGGATCATCGCCCACGGCGACCGCGAGCAGCTGCTTGCGGATCCTAATGCCCGCAAATATTACCTCGGCGAACGCTTCGAGATGTAGCTCCACTGGAGCCAGGACACATGCCCTCACGCCAGGACAATCCAATCACGCTGCTTGAACACTCTAACTTCGACAGGATCCTTGCAGCCGTGCTTACCTGGCTGGTCCCGGGGGCTGGCTACTGGCTGCTTGGCTACAGGACGCGGGCTGTCCTCTTCGCCGCCCTCCTGCTCGGGCTCTTCTGGACAGGGGAGCTCCTCCTCGCAGGCAATGGCGACGCCCAGTTCATGGCTGTCACCTACGAGGTACATCCCGTCTTTTTTGTACTCCAATCGGGCAACGGCCTGAGCGCCCTGCTGGCCAACTTTATCTGGGGCGCCGCCGCCCATCTCGATGGACTGCACGACATCAAGAACATGCCAAGGCATCTGAACCTGGGGATTCTTCTCTGCGTTATCAGTGGGATGCTGAATGTCCTCCTCGTGCTGAATGTCCTCGACAAGAGAACCTGGCTGCTGGCGGGGGAAAAGGCGTTGACCCCGCGGGAAAACGAAGGAGATGCTGAATAATGCTCGGAGTCGAGATCCTGGCCCTCCTGGCCCTGGGCTTTATTATTCCACTGGTCAGCATCATGAGCGACCTTGATGAGCCGCGGCGTGTTCTGAGCCTGAGCCTGCATTATTTTTTCCTGCTCACCGGGATAACCCTGATCCTCTGCGCAGTAATTGGCTGCCTGGAGTGGATATTCATTCGTCCGCTGCTATAATCGCCGGGTCAGTAGAGGTCGAGGCCGCGGCCCGCAGTTGACGGCCTTCGGGCCGGCTCATTGAATCAGGGCCGAGGAAAGTCCGGACTCCGCAGGGCGGTGTGGTGGATAACTTCCACCGGGAGCGATCCCAGGGAAAGTGCCACAGAAAATATACCGCCGACCTCGAGAGAGAATCGGTAAGGGTGAAATGGTGAGGTAAGAGCTCACCGCGAGGGTGGTGACACTCCTCGGCAAGGTAAACCCCACACGGAGCAAGACCGAATAGGGGAGCAGAGGCTGCTCGTTTCGCGCGGACTCGTTCGCATAACTCCCGGGTAGGTCGCAAAGATGAATGGTCTCGGGCTGGACCCAGGTTCAGCCAACAGAATCCGGCTTACAACCTGCTGACCGGCCGGCCTTCGGGCCGGCCGTTTTTTTTTGGGCGTTTCCGCCTCAGCTGGAATCCCCACATTCGAAGGGATCGGCGCTGGTATCCAGACCGGGGGCCGGATAAGGAGGCTGGGGCTGGACGCCGCTGCGGAAGAGGAAATCAAGCAGGAAGACCGCATCCGTCAGCTCGAGCCTGCCGTTGTCATCCGCATCTCCATGATCCTCGCAATCGAGAGCTGAAGCGCCCCTGAAAAGATGGAAGAGCAAGGTGACGGGGTCGGAGATGTCGACAAGGCCATCCCGGTTAGCATCTCCCCTGACGAACGCCGGCCGGCCTTCGATCCCAGCGCTGAAAGAATGAATGGTTCCCTTGTCGGTGCTGACAAAGAGCCTTCCTCCCGCAACCGCCAGGCCGTAGGCGCGCCCCTCTACCGGGGCGGTCCAGAGGGTCTCCCCGGTAGAGCTGTCGAAGGCGGCAACCTCATCCCGCCCGCCGGCGAAGAGCGTAGCTCCGGAGCGAATCAGCTCGTAGGGGTAGCTCACCTCCCGGCGCCAGATCACCCGCCTGGTGCCGCGGTTCAGAGCTGTCAGGAAATCATCAGCGAGGAGATAGGATACCGTCGAGGTGACAACCATAGAGTTGCCTCCCTCAAAAATAGCGATGCTGTCGCGGCTGCTGGCGTTGAACTCCTCCAGGCTCGCTCCCTCCCGGGAGCTTGGACCGTTGATGAGGGAATTGCCGGCCAGCAACGCGAATGTGCCCATGACATCTCCCCCAAAACGTCCCTGCAGGCTTCCCGAAGAGCGACTGAAGATATAGGGAGAGCTTCTTCCCGCCGGGAAGTAGAGATTGCTGGCGGACAGAAGAGCGTAGCCCTGCAGGGATACATCATTCCGGCGCAGCCGGCGCCAGTGATTGGCGCCGCGATCGGAGCCGGTGAGCGCGTCAACCGCGCAAACATAGACTCCCTCCCCGGGAAAAATGCCGGCGCTGAAATAGGCCACGTTGCCGCTGACGAGAACACCGCTGCGAACCGGCCAGACCGACACATAACGTCCGTTGCTGGGCACCAGGCGGTTCTGCTCCGAGCCAGAGGCCGTGTAGCTCCACCGAAGCGCGCCGTTGCCCTGGCCAAGACAGTAGACCGTCCCATCCTCGGAGCCGAAATACACGTTTCCACCCTCAATCGTCGGCGCGAAGCGCACCGGGCCATCGGTGGTAAAGGCCCATTGCTGCCTTCCATTGGCCGTGTTCAGCCGGTAGACCGTATCATCGACCGAGGAACCGAAATAGAGCCCGTCCCCTGCGACCGCCACATGGAAGGCTCGATCAAAAGCGAGCCGCGGCTTCAGGAGTACCTGGTTGGTGGCGTAATAGTTCTTCTTCGCGGGACCGGTCCAGGCGGGAGCAGGTGGGTTCGCCGAGCGATAGACCCAGGCCTGGGTCAGGGGGAGCTCCAGTTGCTCCGGAGAGACACCGCTGCGCTGAAGGTCACGGCGATGAGTAGGCCAGTCATCGGCAGGCGATACCCCCGGCGCGAAGGCCGACAGGAGCCCGAAGACAAAAAGAATCCGCCGCAGCGTTCCCTCTTGCCGCCTTCCCGGTGCCGCGGGGCTTTTCCGGGTTTGGAATATCACCATGATGAATAGCCTATCGAAGTCTGTAGCGGGTAACGGCATACGCAACCTGAGCTTGCGGTAGGACTGAAGACCATACCGCCGCCCGAGATCAGACCCAGCCAGCAGCTGCCCCGCGAACCGGCCTTCTGGACCCGTACCCCGCTGTCCACATCCCAGAAGCCGAAGGAGCCGTTATCGTAGTCCCAGTCGACG
>DODI01000570.1:0-4818 GCA_003509045.1 Planctomycetota bacterium
GGATTACACGCGTTTCCTGCAAAAGAGTCTTTGCGATGCGGACTGGGAGAATGTCGCCCAGCATGCCCTGACGGGTTTCAAGAAGATCAATCTTCCCGCCAAGGACTCCATCAAGCTTGTTCAACTGCTCAACAAATCTCCGCACTTCGCTGTGCATATTCATATCTTCGAACGGCTCAAGGGGATCGACAAGCCCGAGATCGCCGCGGCGATCGTCCCCTTCCTTTCGGACTCACGTTTCAGGGTTCGCGAGGCGGCTGAGGCGACCTTGCGCGAGATCTCTTCGGGTATCGAGAGTCTCTTCAAGACTCTTGTCGAGTCTGAGGATCTCGAGGTCACCCAGCGAGTGAACTCGATTCTCCAGGAGTTCCCCCAGAAGACACGCCGCAAGTATCTCGATCGCGCAGTGAAGCGCCTGATTCTTCTCTTTGAGAGAAACGATGTTCGCTATCGCTCCTTCCTGGAATTTGTAAAAGGTGTGGATGCGGATCCGCTGCGAACCAAGGTGTATCAAAAGGCCGTTAAGCTGAAGAATGGTTCGAGCCGCGATAAGTGGATTCGCATCACCGAATACATGCAGCTGCTGTGGGATCACCACATAATCACCTCCGAGGGGCGGTATTTCTTCGCGATCTCTCTCATTCGCCAGAGCTCGAGGGATCTTGATCCGGCCTCTCGCAGATCGGATCTCGGCTTGCGGGTTTTGCGCGCGCTGATCTACGACAGCTATATAGAACTCGTGGAGAAGATCACTGTCGATAAGCACATCGACCCCGAGGATTACTACTATCTCGGTTTCCATTTTGCCGAAGAGGGCGAGCAGATGGGCCGGTTTGGCATTCGCATGCTGAGACACCTGGTTGAGGCCTTCCCCCGTAATAAGATCTCGGAACAGGCCCAGCAGAAGCTGAGGCTTCATCTCGGAGATGAGGTTGAAGAAGAAGAGGCCGCCAAGGCCGAAAAGGCAAAGAAGCCCGCCGGGAAGAAGAAGCCCGCCGGGAAGAAGAAGTCCAAGAAGACCTCCAGTCGCCGGGTAACGATCGATGTGAGCGCCTCGACCAGCGCGGCTCGCAAGGCCCGTTCCGCAAAGAAGAAGCCCAAAGGCAAGTAATTCCGCGGCTTCTCGGGGAGGTTGGCTGATGGGGCGTTAGCCCCGGGTCTTTTCTCAGATGACCTTCAATTCCCTGATGTGGTTCCAGATCTCTATGCCATCGGGGACAAAGTTCCATTCGCCAGTCTTCGCTTCGATTTCTTCGATGCTCATATAGCTTCCCCACTCAACCTCTTCCGGCTGGTGGCGGATTTCCCCTTCCCAGGTCACCTTGTAAACCGCCACGAGGCTGCGGTTCAGGGGGCCAAGGTAGAGATATCGGCAAATGGGTTCCGGATTGGGCCCTTCGATTCCCAGCTCTTCGGCGATCTCCCTGGCGGCGGCCCTGTCACGGTCTTCTCCCTGGCCCACGACACCACCGACGAACATATCGTACATACCTGGAAAGACGTCCTTTGTTTCCGTGCGGCGATGAACGTAGATCCTCCCATCAGGATCAAGGCAGAGAATCCCGACTCCGCGGTGGAGCAGGTTCAGTCGACGGATTCTCTCACGGCGCGCCCAGCCGATAACACGGTCCTGTTCGTCGATCAGGTCTACGAGTTCTTCACGAGGGTCCATCATTTCTCCCATATTGCATGCGGGCCAGAGCCTGTATCTTATGCTGTAGGGAAGGAGGGTTCCTCCCCGGTTTTCGTTTTCTCACGGACTCAACCCCAGGGTGGAAGATTTTATTTCGATGCAGGAATTTGCGAGCGTCATCCTACGGCCGGACTGTCTTGCGGGCGGAGAGCTGAGAGTGACGGCCAGCCCGAAGGGTGTTCGCCGCGTGGAGCTCTTTGAGACCGGGCCCACGCCTCCAGGCAGACCTCCGAGGAGAACTGAGAATTCTGCCTGCGAGATTCTTGATCGGGCCTGCGCAGAGCTGGACCGCTATTTCTCCGGTGAGAAGATAACCTTTCGTTCCCCCCTGGATTTTGACGGCTCGGGTACGCCGTTTCAGCTGCGGGTCTGGAAGGCTCTCTTCGAGATTCCCCGAGGCGAGTTTCGTACCTACGGGGAGCTTGCCGTCCGGGTCGGGTCGCCGCGCGCCGCCCGGGCTGTGGGCCAGGCCGTCGGGCAGAATCCGCTGCCGGTCATTTTTCCCTGCCACCGGGTGATCTCAGGCGATGGACGCCTGGGCGGGTTCTCCTGCGGCGTGCGCCTGAAGGTTTTCCTGCTCGAGCTCGAGGGCCTGGCCGTCGCCGGCAGCCTCCCGCTTCCCGGCTCCAGGTGGAGCGCTCTGCGTATGAACTGAGAGAAGCGGCGCCTGGAGGTCACAAGTGGATTGCGGATCGTCCTGCTGGAAAATAAAATGATCTGAAAGAAGTTTCAGCGGGGAGGACGAACCACTCGATGTGATTTGGGCTTTCCGGATTATCTAATACTGACCCACGCGGTCTCACCCGAAGCGTCAACACCATCCATGAAATCAATCGCCTGCATGATCCTGCTGCTGTTGTCTGGTTTGGGGCCAGCCCTGGGGGCCGCTGAGCAGTCGCCGCCCCTGGAGGTTCTCGAGTCTCGTTGTCTCGGCTGTCATGACGCGGACACGCGCAAGGGGGGGGTCGACCTCGAGCAGCTTCTCTCCGCCCCGGACCCACTAGATGAGAAGATCGCGGCTCTGTGGGAGAAGGTCGACAAGGCCGTCGGCGAAGGCGAGATGCCGCCAAAGAAGAAGAAGGCTCTGACCATAGCGCAGAAGGCGCAGATCGCCGGCTGGTTCGAGGAGACCTACGTCCTGAAGGACGGCAAGGAACACATCGGCGAGTCGAGGCTGCGGAGGCTGAGCCGCTATGAGTTGATCAATACGCTCGAGGAGCTGTTGCGGGTCTCGCTGAAGCAACCCTATGTCTACAGCCCGGAATTTCCCGCCTTCCTGCCCTCCACGCTGGAGACGATCCTGCCGCCTGATGCTCCGGGTGAATCCGGCTTCTATAATGACGCGGCTCAGCTGACCGGAGCCAGGCCGCCGGTCCTGAAATACAGTGAGGCTTTCGACTACGCCCTGAGGATTTTTGAGCAGGTCCCCGCGGCTCGCGAAAAGGTTTTCGGGTTCAAGGACGCCTCGCCCGAGCTGACAGAGGAGCAGGCCGAGAGGGTGCTCCGCCGTTTCCTGGGCCGGGCCTGGCGCGGCTATAAGAACGCGGAGAGTGAAGAGGTGGTGCTGAGCGCCTATCGCACTCGCCGTAAAAAAGAGGCGCCGGTTCCTTCACTTCTGCATGCGATGAAGATCGGCCTCCTCTCGCCGCCCTTTGTCTATCGGATCGAGACGGTCAGGAACAAGGCGCTGCCCTACAGGGTCGGCGCCTATGAGCTCGCCAGCCGGCTCTCGTATTTCCTCTGGGCCTCCATGCCTGACGATGAGCTGTTCGCCCTGGCGGCGGACGGTCGGCTGCTCGATGGGGCGGTCCTCGCCGGGCAGGTTGACCGTATGCTCAAGTCTCCCCGGCGCATCTCGCTCTCGGAAGACTTCGCCGGGCAATGGCTGGGATTCAGAGAGCTGTGGACCAACAAGGTCTTCTACCGGAACGAAAGATGGAGCCGAGGGATCTACGATGAGGTGCTGTTCTTCTTCGATGAGCTGGTCAAATCGGACCGGAGTATCCTGGAGATTGTCGACTCCGACTGGATCTACCAGAGCGACTACACCGGTGTCCGCGCCTCAGGCAAGAGGCACACCTTCGACGCGAAGCATGGGGACATCTTCGCGTCGCGCCGCAACAACCCGCCGGGAATCCAGGAGCAATTCTACAAGCCGCCGTACCTCCTCAAGATCAAGAGCGACCAGCGTGGCGGTCTGATCACCACAGTTGGAATCTTGCGGGTGACTTCCGCGCCTGAGAAAACCAACCCCATCCGCCGCGGAGTCTGGCTGCTGGACAGAATCATCGGGCGTCCGCTGCACGCACCGGAAAATGTTCCGGCCCTGAGCAAGAGCGAGAAGGTGGATGGGAAGAAGCTCACCGACCTTGCCGACATCCTGAAGGCGCATACCAGCAAGGCGATCTGCGTCAGCTGTCACAAGCACATCGACCCTCTCGGCCTTGGTCTCGAGAACTTCGATCCCTTCGGGAAATGGAGGGAATCCTACAGGAATAAGCGCCCGGTAAGGTCCAGCGGGGTGTTTCCCAACGGAGACTCCTTCGAGACGCCGCGGCGGATGAAGCAGATCCTGGTTGAAGAATACCGCGCTCCGATCATGAAAAACATCGCCGGGCGGCTGTTCGCCTACGCCCTGGGTCGCAAGCTGGAGCCGCATGACCGTCCCGCGCTCGGTAGAATTTGCGATACCCTCGAGCGGGATGGCTTTAAGATCAACACATTGATTGCCGACATCATCAGGAGTAAGCAGTTTCAATGTCGACAGGACCAGCCATGAGCGCAGAGTCTTATCTCATCCCGAGACGGTCGTTTCTCCGGGGCGTCGGCGCGGCCCTCGCCTTGCCCTCGCTGGACATCATGTCCCCGGCCCTGGGCTACGGTAACTCCGCGGCGGCGAAGAATCTTCGCCTCTGTGTCCTCTTTAAGGGAGCTGGAGTGAATCCTAATTCGTGGGACATCACTGGGGCTACAGAGACGGAGTTCACGCTCTCGAAGCTGCTCAGCCCGCTGGAGAAGAACAAGAAAGACATCGTTATCCTGCGCAACATCGACGCTGACCAGCGCGCAAATGGTGGACATGAGAACGTGACGTTGACCTTCATGACCGGCAATGTCCGCAAGTC
>DODI01000518.1:0-7629 GCA_003509045.1 Planctomycetota bacterium
CGTGGGGGGATGAAAATCCTCAACGGCCTCCACACCTTTATCGCGGACGATCCGGAGCTCGCGTCGCTGGCCGCGGAGCATGGCGGCGAGCTCATCGATGTTCGCCGCCCTCCCGCCGATCTCGTGGTGTCGTCTAATGAGGCATGCAACACAGCCTGCTTCAGGGTGCACACGGTCGGGCACGACTGCGGTGTCGGAAAGATGCTGACGGCGCTGGAGCTGACGGCGGCCCTGAGAGAGAGAGGGCATACGGCGGAATTTCTCGCCACCGGCCAGACCGGCATCATGATCAGCGGCGCCGGCATCCCGATAGATGCGGTGGTCAGCGATTTCATCGCCGGCGCGGCCGAGCAGTTGGTGCTCGAAAATAGAGACAAGGATTTTGTCCTTATCGAGGGGCAGGGATCTCTTGTTCATCCGCTCTATTCGGGAGTGACGTTAGGCCTCCTGCATGGCTGCGCTCCCCAGGCGATGGTCATGGGCTTCGACCCGACCCGCACGACCATTCGCCACAGCAAGCAGGAGATGCCTCCGCTCAAGAAGGTGATCGAGCTCTACGAGTCGATGGCGAAGGTGCTGTCTCCTTCACGGGTCGTCGCGGTGGCCGCTAACACCTCCTCCCTCGATGAGGCCGCGGCGCAGAAGCTCCTCGCCGCCCTGCGTGACAACCTCGGCCTGCCGGCTGCCGATGTGGTGCGATTCGGCTGTGAGCCGATTGTAGATGCGGTGCTTGAAGAGCGCCGCCGTCTGAGCGAAGGTTCCAGCCAGGGAGGTTGATCATGAAGTTACAGACAGCCATCGAAGAGATTCATCTTCGTCACACCTTCACGATCTCACGGGAATCCCAGAACGTGGTTCGGGTGGTTACTGTCGAGCTTTCCGATGGAGAGCTCTCCGGCTTTGGCGAGGCCAGCCCATCGAGCTTTTACGGAGAGGATGCCGAGGGAGTGCGCGAAGACCTTCAGCTCCTCGAGGCGCTGGCCGCGGATGCCGACCCGCTGCATTATCGCGACGTTCTCGAGCAGGCCGCCGAGTTGCTCGGCGGCCGCAGGGGGGCTCTCTGCGCCTTTGACACCGCCCTCTTCGACCTGGCGAGCCGCAAGCTCGGCGCGCCGCTGTGGAGAATCCTCGGCCTCAATCCGGAACGGACGCCGCTGTCTTCCTTCACCATCGGCATCGATACGGTCGAGCACATGCTGAGCAAGCTTCGTGAGGCCGCGCAATATCCCATTCTGAAGGTGAAGCTCGGTACCCCGCAGGACATCGAGATCATTCGCGCGCTTCGCAAGGAGACGGACGCGGTCTTCAGGGTTGACGCCAACTGCGGCTGGACGGCCAGGGAGACCATCGAAAAGTCCGCGGAGCTGAAGGCGCTCGGAGTGGAGTTCATCGAGCAGCCGCTGCCGCCGGAGGAGCTCGATGGCATGGAGGAGGTGTGCCGAAAATCGGCCCTGCCGGTGATTGCAGATGAGAACTCCATCCTTCCCGGGGACATCCCGAAGCTCGCCGGGCGCTTCCATGGCATCAACATCAAGCTGGTGAAGTGCGGCGGGATTCTCCCGGCCCTGCGGATGGTGCATCTCGCCCGGACCCTGGGATTGCGGGTCATGTTCGGCTGCATGATCGAGACCTCTATCCTGATCTCGGCGGCCGCCCAGCTCGGCCCGCTGGCTGATTACCTCGACCTCGATGGCAATGTCCTCATCAGCGATGACCCCTACGCCGGGGTTGAAAACGAGGCCGGCCGGTTGTCGCTCAGCGAGGGCTGGGTGCGGCGGCGCTGACGGAAGCGCTCTTCGTGAGAGCCACCTCGGTATTGTGTACTCGACGCGGGGTGGGCCTTCCTGCATTATGTGGCCCTTTAAGCCAACCAGTGAGGATTGAGATATGAGCGCTAAGATCAGGTGGGGAGTCCTTGGAGTCGCGAAGATAGCCGTTGAGAAGGTTATCCCGGCGATGCAGCAGGGAGAGTTTGCGGAGGTGGCCGCGATCGCCTCGAGAGATGCCGCGCGCGCCGCCTCGGCCGCCGAGTCGCTGGGGATCGCGAAGAGCTACGGTTCCTACGAGGAGCTCTTGGCCGATCCGGATATCGACGCCGTCTACAATCCGTTGCCCAACCATCTGCACGTCTCCTGGTCGGTGAAGGCGGCGGAGGCGGGGAAGCATGTTCTCTGCGAGAAGCCGATCGCCCTGTCCTCTGCTGATGCGCTCGAGCTGATCGAGGCCCGGGATCGCACCGGGGTCAGGATCCAGGAGGCCTTCATGGTTCGTACCCACCCCCAGTGGCTCGCGGTCAGGGACCGTGTCCGGGACGGCTCACTCGGCCAGCTTCTCGGCGCGCAATTCATCTTCAGCTATTTCAACCGTGACCCGGAGAATATACGCAACCAGGCGGATATCGGCGGCGGAGCGATTATGGATATCGGCTGCTACCCGATCACCACCTCCCGTTTTGTTTTTGGCGAAGAACCCACCCGGGTGCTTGGGCTTGTGCAGCGGGATCCGGACATGGGCATCGATCGTCTTGACTCGGCGATCCTGGATTATCCCTCGGGCCAGGCCTCCTTCATGTGCAGCACCCAGATGGTGTCGTACCAGCGGGCTCACTTCTTCGGCAGCGAGGGCCGCCTGGAGGTGGAGATTCCCTACAATGCTCCGCCTGACAGACCCTGCCGGGTCTTTCATTCCCGGGGAGATCTCTTCGGCGAGGATATCGAGACGCTGGAATTCGACGCCTGTGATCAATACACCATCCAGGGGGATGATTTCTCCAGGGCGATCCTGGAGGGGCGGGAGGTGACGACGCCTCTTGAAGATGCCGTTGCCAATATGAAGGTGATCGAGGCGCTCTTCCGCTCTGGCGAGAGTGGAAGCTGGGAGTCGCCCTGAGCCGTAGCTGAGGATCAGAGGCTCAGCAGGAAGCTGAGGAGATCCGAGCGGGCCGTGTCCGGCAGGTCTTTCATGGCTGCCGGCCGATGGAGCTCGAGGGCCCGGGAGAGAGACCGGGTCCTGTTGTCGTGCAGGAACCAGCCGCGGTGGGGAAGCCCCCTGAGCGAGGGAGGATTGTACGAGCTCTGTCCGGTTTCATCCGCGAGGCCGACATCGTAGGATCCCGCCGTCGTATAGGCGGGGGGGCGGTGGCACTTGCCGCATTTGAGACGATCGAAAACGCCAGAGCCTCTTTTTACCGCGTCCCTGTTTTGTTCCACACTTCCGGGCGGGGCCGTATCGAAGAGCTCCAGGTAGGCGACGAGGGCCTCTACGGCCGCCGCCGCGGGCTTCTTGCCCCGCATGGTGGTTTCGATCGATTTTTCCACCTGCTCCCAGAGGGTCGTCCTGTTGCCGATCCAGCCCCAGGGGCCGGTATTGGAGGTTCCCAGGAGCGTCGGGACCCGCTTTGGGGTGCCGTAGGTGTCATCTCCCAGGTTGTCATTGAGCTGGCCATGGGTGTGACCATCGGGATGGCAGCTGTGACAGCTGTACCAGCCGTCGAGTGACAGCTTCGCATCATAAAAGAGCCTTTCGCCTTCTTCCGCCGGCGTCAGCTGCCGGCCGGGCCCAAGGGAGATGGTCTGGATGACCTCCGCGTTGACGATGTCGATGACCGAGATGGAGTCATCGAAGTGATTGGCCACGTAGCCGTATTCTTCTCCCGGGCCGAGCGCGACGGAGATGGGGCGGTCACCCACGTCGATTTCTTTGAAGACAGGTCCCGGCCCTGACCGCAGGGCTATCCGGTCAACGCCGCCGAGAGCCACCAGCGTCGTTCCGAGGGGGCCGACAGCGACAGCGCCTGGATCTCCGGCGGCCTTGCCGGGGGTGCCGAAGGGATAGAGGCTCCAATGGGCTACTGGCCTTTCCCCTGCGACGGCGCCGGGTGTTTCCTCAAGGAGGTGTCTAAAGCTGACGCTCCTGAGTATGTTGCTGATCACCTGTCCCCAGAAGACCCTGTTCCTGGTCGTGGGGGCGCCGCCCTCTATGCGCTGGTGCGAGAGATGGATGCCTTTACCATCCGTGCTGGCCGCCAGGCCGCGGATGCCGTGTGCCTCGAGCCTCCGGGTGCCGATGAGGCGCGCGTTGCCGGGGTCGATGAGGGCGAGCCGGCCTCCATAGGCGTCGGCTGCCACCAGCAGGGTGTCTTTACGGCAGAAGACGAGCAGGCCGGGGGAGAAGGGCAGCTTTATCGTTGCCGCGAGGCGCAGGGCTGTGTCTCCATCTCTGCCTTGCTCGAGGTTGACGAGGGTTACCTGCCGACTCCAGGGGGAGGCGACGGCGCAGCGCTCGCCAGCGCCGTCCAGGGCGATGTCGCCTGGCGCTCCAGCGATCGGAAGGGCGGCGGTCTGCACGAGTCGCCCGGCGGCGAAGGACAGAGAGAGGAGACGTCCGGCGGCGGAGTCGGTTACGAGGACTCCGTCGCCCGCGCACTCGAGGTCCTCGAGCCGGCGGCCAATCTTCTGTTCGGAGCTGACCCTCGGCGGGTCAAGCTCGATGAGCGAAATAGAGCCGCTGTCACGATTGGCGCACAGCAGCC
The DNA here is from genome assembly GCA_003509045.1 of Planctomycetota bacterium. GTDB lineage: Bacteria > Planctomycetota > UBA8108 > UBA8108 > UBA8108 > UBA8108. Next base: position 4,532 of record DODI01000518.1, read on the forward strand.
TTCCGCCGCAGAAGCCCAGGGCCACCGGCCGGCGCAGAGCTTCCCTCTTCCCGGGCGTCTCCTCGGCTTCTGCCGGGCGGGCGAGGGTAAGGAGGGCCGCTGTCAGCAGCAGGGCGGCCTGGCGGAGAAATCGGGCTGAGGCTTTCACTGGTTAATTACCCTTGTTAGCTTGTCAGCCCGTATTCTCCCCCGCCCCCGGGCTCAGGGCAAGCAGGGCCCCGGTTTCTTGGCGGCCGGCTCCCTGGCGGCCGGTTAAAGGCAGCGCAGATTATTTTCTGAGCGCTTCGTGTACACGACCGACCATCTCCGGGCTCGGCGCGAGGGTCTGGTCGCCTTCCTCTTTCCACTTTGATGGGCAGCCTTCGTCGGTCTTCTTCGCCAGGTAGAGGTTGGCCTTGAACTTCCGCATGAGCTCATCGATGTTGCGGCCCATGTTGAGGAAGTTCACCTCGGCATTCATCAGTGTGCCTTCGGGATTGATCAGGAAGGTGCCGCGAAGCGCCAGCCCGGCATCATCGAGGTAAACGCCGAAGGTCTTCGCCAGGGCGCCGGTCGTGTCTGCGGCCATCGAGTAGCGCACATCGGCCAGCTCTTTTTCTTCTCGCTGCCACGCGAGGTGCGTGAACTGGGTGTCGGTGCTGACGGTGATGATGTCGCAGCCCATCTTCTTAAAGCGGTCTTGCTGCTCTGCCAGAGCAGCGAATTCGGTTGCTCACACGAAGGTGAAGTCGGCGGGATAGAAAAAGAGGCAGGTCCAGCGGCCTTCTTCTTTCTGCTTGGCCAGGCTGACCTCTCCAAAATCACTGCTTTCGGCTTCAAAGGTTGTCAGCGTGAAATCCGGTACAGGCATTCCTACTTGCAGCGCACTCATTTTAACTCCTAATCTTGACTGTAAATTCGTGAGGGTATCATACGGGGGAGACCGGTGAGGTCAATGGACTGTGCCTCGCGTATCCCGGATGTGATTTCAGGAACGTCTCCGAGTCTTCTCCAGCCGCCCCGTGGCCTTGGCGATGGCCTCCTCTTCCGCCGCCTCGCGGGAGGCCGCGTTTGCCCTGGCGATGGTCGCTCCGGGAGAGACGTTATCGATGTGACAATAATGCGTTGCTCCGATCCTGTAGCTGACGATCTTGATCGGCCAGCCGGCCAGGGTGTCAGCTCGTTGCTGGTAGTCTTCTGAGCGCAGGTTCTCGGTCATCCTTCACCCCTCTCGACGTTTACCCCTACGAGGTTGCCGTATTCGGTCCAGCTGCCGTCGTAATTGGTGACCCCGTCAAGGCCCAGCAGGTACTTGAGAACGAACCAGGTATGGCTGGAACGCTCACCGATTCGGCAATAGGCGATCACAGGGCGTTCTCCGCTGATTCCCCTTGAAGAGTAGAGGTCGGCCAGCTCTTCCCGGCTCTTGAAGGTGCCGTCTTCATTGCAGGCAAGCCCCCAGGGAATCGAGCGCGCGCCGGGGATGTGACCGCCCCGTTGACAGGTTTCCGGAAGGCCGGGAGGGGCGAGGATCTCGCCGCTGTATTCCTCCGGGCTGCGGACATCGACCATGTCGACGCCACCGCCGATGGCCTCCTGAACCGCCGGCAGGAAGCTGCGCAGGGAGTTGTCGGCCTCGGCGGCGGAGTATTCCGCCGCGCCAGGCGCCGGGATTTCCGTCGAAACCTCACGGCCCTCCTCAAGCCATTTGCCGCGTCCGCCATTCATGATCCTGACCTTGTCGTGGCCGTAGATCTTCATCTGCCAGAAGGCCCACGCGGCGAACCAGTTGTTGTTGTCGCCATAGAGGACAACCGTGGTGTCGTTGCTGATTCCGGAGGAGGCGAGCAGTTTTTCCATCTCCTCTTTGGGCAGGATGTCCCGGACGACCTGGTCGCAGAGCTGTTCGGACCAGTTCCAGCCTGTCGCGCCGGGAACGTGACCCTCATCGTAGCCGCCGGTGTCGACGTCCACCTCTACGACGACAACATCTTCATTGTCCTTGTTCTCAGCCACCCACTCGGTGCTGACGACAGATTCGGGGTGAGCGTAATCCTGCATGGGTCATGTCTCCTGTGATGGTTTTCGGGGCATCGCGGGCGCTGTCGAAAGAACGCTTCTACCATGCTTCCGCTAACCCTTCAAGGCAGAGGGTCTGGTTCTTCCGGAGGGAGCGAGATGAACACATCGGTTCCATCGACTCTGACCCCGAAGGTGGGAACCTCTCCGCAGGCGGGCATCCGGCAGATCGAGCCGTCGCGGATGTCGAAGCGGGCTCCATGGCGGGGGCACTCCAACTCGTAGCCATACAGGCAGCCGCTGGCCAGGGGACCATCGTCGTGGGTGCAGCGATCCTCGAGGGCGTAGATCTCCCCGTCTACCTTGCAGACAGCGATATAGAGCTCGCCCACCTGGTAGACCCGCGGCTTGCCCTCAGGCAGCTCATCGATGGCGGCGATACGGATTCCCGGTGAGTTCATCTCTTCCAATGTGTTGAGAGCCTGTCCGGCTAGGTCTGGCTTTTTATCTCTGGAATAGCCGAGGCGTGGTGCAGTACGAGCCGCCAGCCATCCTCTGTCTTGAGGAAAATATTGGTCGCGGCCGCGGCTACGTTGGAGACTCCGGAGGTGCTCAGGTGGAGGATGCTCTCGGTGCAGGTGACCCAGGCGGTGCGGTTTTCGATCCGGACGCCGGTGTCGGTGAGTTCGAACCGTATGTTCTGCGTGCCCTTGAAGATCTGTTCCCAGCTGTCCCGGATAACCTCCCAGCCCGTGAGCATGGGGCCGCCGGGATGGACACAGGTCACCCACTCGGCATCGTGCCAGACCTTTTCCATACGGTCGAGATTGAGCGCCTCGAGTGACCGGTAGAATTCCTCGTTGATAGAGATGACGTCATCTCCGGGAAGCTCTTCCAGCTCAGCTTCATCGAAGCTCCAGCTTTCCGGAGCTTCCTCATCCGGCCAGGGCTCCTCCTCTGGAAGATCTTCGTCGCCAGGTAGAGTGTTCATGACTTCATACTGCATGCCTGCGAGCCGCTTGACAAGCTTCGCTCTGAACGAGTCGCGGGCATTATTTCCGCGGCGCGCAAAAAAGCCCGAAAGAATCTCTCCTGCGAGG
>DODI01000122.1:0-3739 GCA_003509045.1 Planctomycetota bacterium
CGCACATGCCGCAGTAAATGCAGCGTAACATATCGATCTCAAATGTCTTGGCTCTCTTGTCCCTGTCGTCCCAGGGAGCCTCCTCTGCGACGATGTCGATGCAGTTGGCCGGGCAGACGGTCTGGCACATGAGACAGGCGACGCATTTTTCCCGCCCGAGGTCATCTACCTTCAGCCGGTGTTCGCCGCGGAAACCCGGCCGCACCTCTTTGCGCTTTTCGGGGTACTGGACAGTAAAGGTCTTATGCCCCCTGAGCTTGAGGATGTGCATCAGGGTGTTGAAGAGTCCTTTTGCTACAGCCGGCAGGTAGAGCAGGAAGCCCAAGCTGCGGTTTTTCTTTTGTGTCATCTTGTTCTTATCTTCAGTCATCTCATCCTGTTCCGACCAGCAGGGCTACGACGACTCCAGTCACCACGATATTCAGGAGCGCCAGGGGAATGAGGGTCTTCCAGCCCAGCTTCATGAGCTGGTCGTAGCGAAAGCGTGGCAGTGTCCAGCGAACCCATATGTAGAAAAAGAGCACCGCCAGCAGCTTGAGGACGAAGCAGAGCACCGAGAGTACCGTGCCGCCTGCCCCCTCTGGCAGCTCGAAGAAAAGAGGATCCCAGCCGCCGAGGAAGAGGGTAACCATCAGCGAGGACATGACGATCATCGCCAGGTATTCGCCGAGGAAAAACATGCAGAATTTCATGCCCGAGTACTCGGTATGGAAGCCGCCGACCAGCTCAGCTTCGCATTCGGCCATGTCGAAGGGGAGCCGATTGTTCTCGGCGAAGGCCGCCACCAGGAAGATGAGGAAAGCCACCGGCTGGTAGAAGATGATCCACCCATTGTCAGCCTGCCACTGGACGATATTGCCGAGATTGATATTCCCCGAGACCATGAGCACCGACACGATGGCGAGCCCCATGGCGATCTCGTAGCTGATGATCTGGGCGCTCGAGCGGATCCCGCCCAGCAGCGAGTACTTGCTGTTGGAGGCCCAGCCGCCGAAGCTGATCCCGTAGACCCCAAGCGATGTGATCGCGAGGACATAGAGAACCCCGACATTCAGGTCAGCTACCTGCAGATCTCTTCCTACGGGGATGGCGACGAAGGCGATCGCGGCCGGGGCGAAGGCCAGCAGGGGAGCGAGGCTGAAGAGGGTCCTGTCGGCTCGATCGGGAATGATATCCTCTTTGAACAGGAGCTTGATGACGTCCGCCAGCGGCTGGAGAAGCCCCATCGGGCCAACCCTGTTGGGGCCGATCCGGTTCTGGATTGCGGCGCAGATCCGCCGCTCGGCCAGCACGAGTATGGGAGCCAGCGTCATGATGCCTCCGAAGATGGCCACCGCCCGCACCGCGCCCATGAGGATGCCCTGGAGGTTGTCGTTCATTCTTCTCCTCCATCGATGCTGAGCCCTGTCTTTCCCAACTCGGCATGTCGGGTTCCTTTGAGGGCCGGTATGATCCCAGCCATTTCATCAAACAGGCCTCGCTGCGAGATCCGGCCTTCTCTCGCGCCGAGCTCGACGAGAACGTCCTGGAGCAGGTCGTCGAGACGAAGGGCTCCCCTGGGCAGCTGGGTGGCAGCCTGCACGAGCTGTATCCGCCCGTCCTCGTTGATGATGGATCCATCCCGCTCCGAGAACGCGGTGGCGGGAATGAGGGACACTTCTTCGCCGATGCGGGAGTCGTTTTCGAGCAGGAAGACGAGGCCGAAGTCGGCCGAGTTGAGAGCCTCGATCCATTCATCGGGCAGCGGCTGGCCGGGCAGGTCGCTTACCAGCACGAGGCCGCGCAGGCCTGGCCCCTTTGATTTTCCCAAGAGGCCCTCGGCGCGAGAGGAGAAGGCGCTCGGGCCGAGGATCGCCTCGACTCCACGCCTGTTCGGATTTCGGTCAGCTGAGATCTTGAAGCCGCCCTTGAAGGTCTCCTCCTTGCCATCTGCTCGGGCGCAGGCCGCGATATTCTCCACCGGGACCTCGAGCTCTTTCAGCACCGAGCCTAGGAGGTAGAGAGTTTCGTTGCTCATGAACGCGCTGGCCAGCACTCCCAGGGAGTCGGCCCCATGCTCAGCCACCAGGCTTTTCAGCTTCTGGGCCAACAGGGCCGGAGCGTCGGCCGGCCCGGATGAATCGCCCAGCCGGTACTCGAGCGAGCGCTCGGGGCCAAGGATATAGTCGTAGGTATAGCGTCCGTGATCGCAGATCCAGTAGTCGTTTACCGAATCGTTGTGGCGGGCGACAATCCTCTTGACCTCGTTGTGCAGCGTCTGGATCTCGACGTTGCAGCCGCGCGAGCACTCGTGGCAGACACTGTCGGTTTTCTTTTCGTACCAGACCCGCGCCTGGTAGAGGAAATCCTCCGAGATCAAGGCGCCGACAGGGCAGATGTCGACCACGTTGCCGCTCAGCGGGTTCTGCAGGGGGTAGCCCGGGAAGGCATCGACAACCGAGCGGTCGCCCCGGTTCACCATGGCCAGCTCGCCGCTGCCGGCGATATCGCTGCAGAAACGTACGCAGCGGGTGCAGGAGATGCAGCGATTCCCCCACAGCTTGACGCCGTTGCCGAGCTCCTTGGTCGGCTTGAGCTCCTTGACGTCGACCATGCGGGAGGCGTCGTTGCCGTGGGCGTAGGAGTTGTCCTGGAGCATGCACTCTCCCGATTTGTCGCAGATCGGGCAGTCGAGCGGGTGGTTCGCCAGCATGAATTCGAGCACATCGGCCCGGGCCGCCTTCGCAGGCTCGGAGTGGGTCTCGATCTCCATGCCCTCGGTCACGGGAGTCGTGCAGGCGGGCATGGGCTTGGGCGCCTTGACCACCTCGACCAGGCACATCCGGCAGTTGCCCTCGGGTACCAGCCCCGGGTGATAACAGAAAAAGGGTACATCGAGCCCCCGGTCATGGCAGACCTTGATCAGCATCTCTCCGGCGGGGGCCTCAACCTCCTCGCCGTTGATCGTCAGGTTTACTGTCTGCTTTTCAGTCATGTTGTGTGTGTTCCGGTCGTTCCGTTCTCTTCAGTGTCCGCCCTGGAGCTCATCGAGCCGCTCCTGGTTGTGGGCGCTCAGGGCTCCCGGCTGCACCAGGGGGCCTCCGAGGTGGACGGTTCGCTCGTGGCCGTCGCCGGCCGCGATCTTCTCGTCAAACTCAGCTCTGAACTTGCTGACGATACTCTCGCAGGGGAAGGCCGCCGCGTCCGCCAGGACGCAGATCGTTCGCCCGCACATTTTTTTCGACAGGTCGAGCATCATGTCCGGGTCTTCCGGGCGGCCGTCACCGTGCAGGATGCGTCCGCAGATCTTCTGCAGCCAGCCGGTGCCTTCGCGGCAGGGAGTGCACTGGCCGCAGGACTCGTGGGCGTAGAAGCGCAGGAGGTTGTAGAGCGCCTTCACCATGTCGGTTTTATTGTCCATCACGATGACGCCGCCGGAACCGAGCATGGTGTCCTTTGCGGCGAGGGACTCGTAGTCCATGCTCACGTCGCATTCTTCGGCGGCGAGGATCTTGGCCGAGCTTCCGCCCGGGATGATGGCCTTCAGCTTGTTTCCTTTCCAGATTCCGCCGGCGTGGTTGTTGACCAGGTCCAGGAGGTTGATGCCCATGGGCACCTCGTAGGTTCCCGGGCGTTCCACGTGGCCGCTGACGCACAGCAGTTTGGGCCCGGGGCCCTCAGGCGGTCCGATGCTCTTGAACCAGTCGACTCCCCGGTCGAAGATGTGGGTGACGCAGGAGAGGGTCTCGACGTTGTTGAC
>DODI01000532.1:0-427 GCA_003509045.1 Planctomycetota bacterium
TCGGTGATTTCATCGAGGACAAGGGAACCGTCTCTCCCGTCAACGCCGCGACCCATGAGATGTTGAAGGAAAAGCTTGGAGATGTTCTTGGTACGCTTACCTACAGGGAACGTGAGATTATCAAGCTCCGCTACGGCCTTGGAGATGGGTATACCTATACTCTTGAGGAGGTGGGCAAGATCTTCAAGGTGACCCGTGAGCGGGTTCGGCAAATCGAGGCGAAGGCCATCCGCAAGCTGCAGCACCCGATTCGTTCCAGGTTGCTGGAGGGCTTCGTTGAGACTGTTTCCGTCTGAGGAAGGGGTGCCATCGCAGGCCTGAGAGCGTCCGAAGAAGTAATTAATGACAATACCGATCAGGATCGAGATGAGACTTAAGCGGGTTCCAGCCGCGGCGGGACCGGCACGAGCCGGTGTCTGCCGGGAGG